>JAOTWT010000127.1 GCA_029862725.1 Acidobacteriota bacterium
ACGGCGAAGCCCTTCCGGGTCTCAGGGCCGCTTACGATGAGGAATCCAGAACGACCGATAAGGACCTCGTTCTGCAAAACATCGCCAATATTGCCCCGGTTCAGCTGCTGGTCGCGGCCGGGTCGGGAGTTCCGAAAGACAGGCTGAAAGCGGCCGTGCCCCGGATTGCCGCTTCCGAGCCTGTACTCAACAGGGAACTCTTTAGGTTCTTTGCGCGGAAGGCCGCGGAGCTCCCGGATGGACAAAAGATAGAGGTGTTCGAGAAGCGTTTCGGCGGGGCGGACGCCGGAGCGCGTGTTGGTGCGGAAGATGAGTTTGCCGCCAAAGCATTTGAAAACGAGACGGTCACTACTGTCGATGGGCTGAACGGACTGCTCGATATGTCCGCTGAAGAGATAAAAACTTCGGAGGACCCTTTGGTCGGCTTCGTAAACGAGATCGCGCCCGAGATCGCGGCAATGAACGCCCGGCAGGCGAAGCTCGGTGCGGCGCTGGGTAAATACAGGCTGCCGTTTATCAAAGCGATGGCGGAGATGAAAAACGCGGTGCCCTACCCGGACGCCAATTCGACGCAGCGATTCTCGTATGGAAAAGTCAAAGGCTATTCGCCGAGGGAAGCCGTGAGTTACACGCCCTTTACGACGCTCGACGGCATTTTTGAAAAAGACACCGGCCGCGAGCCTTTCAACGCACCGGCCAAGCTCCAGGAATTATGGGAGAAAAAGGATTTCGGCGTGCATGGCGTAAACGGAACCGTGCCGCTCGATTTTCTAACGACAAACGACATCATCGGCGGGAATTCCGGAAGCCCTGTGATGAATGCGAAGGGCGAGCTCATCGGTCTCGCGTTTGACGGGAACTACGAGGGCCTTGGCAACGACTTCTTCTTCAACCCCGCTTTGGGGAGGACGATCGTCGTCGATATTCGCTACGTCATGTTCCTTACGGATAAGTTCGGCGACGCCGGCTGGATCCTGAAGGAGATGGAAGTAAAGGGCGGCAAGAAGGCGATGACGGCAGGTAGATAGGTTGCATTGGATCTTCGATCCGGAAGCTGGCGGCGAATTGGAAGCCGTGATTCAATTTGAACTGTCCGGCGACGAAGCCAGGCGGCACTTAATCGCGATCGAGAATGGCATGGCAGACTTTGCGAAGGCGTCTCAAAACAGCCCATATCTGACCATCCAAACGCCTTCCGGGATATGGCGCCAGGTCAGCTCCGGGAAGATTGACGGCGCGGCGGCCTTCTCGAAAGGCCTTTACAAAGTGACGGGCGATTTCTCGCTGCTCGTTCGGCTAAGCGAATTGTTTCCGAAGTAGCCGTCAGAACGACAAGAAACGCCAACCGTCAATTTTAGTAACTCAAAACTCGCGCTGTCTGCTAACCTGCGCGTCTTCGCCGCCGCCTTTGGTTCGACGGCTTTTGGCTGTTTCCCCATTTTTGTCCGCCCGGACGCTTGTTCCGGCGTTGCACCGTTGCTGCCGGTTTCCTGTCGATATCCGGCTCAAATCCCTCGACTTTTTCTCGCGGAATCTGTTTGCCGATCATCCGTTCCGTTGCGCGGACCCACGCCCGGTCGGTGCCCGTTACAAACGTACATGCGATGCCTTCCTGCTCCGAACGGCCCGTACGGCCGATGCGGTGGGTGTAGGCTTCGGGTGTGTTCGGGACGTCGAAGTTGATCACGTGAGAGACGTTGCTGACATCGATGCCGCGGGCGACGATGTCGGTCGCGACGAGAATGTCGAAGCGCCTTTCGCGAAACCCGCGCATCGTGCGGTCCCTTTGACCCTGGGACATATTGCCCTGAAGGTCAAACGCCTGGTAATCCAATTTCCGAAGACCGTCTGAAAGGCGTTTCGCCCGTCGCTTTGTACGTACAAAGACGATCGCGCTGTTGCATTTCTCGCTGTTGAATATATGTTCAAGCAGATCGAGCTTTCGTTTTTCCGGGATCATGTAAAGAGCGTGATCGATCGTTTCGGCCGGAGCCGCATTGGCGAGTTCCACGACATGCGGATTATTCAGGACTTCATCTGCGAGTCCGCGGATCTCCTTGGGCATCGTTGCCGAGAACAACAGGTTCTGCCTTTTTCCCGGAAGCACCTTCATGATCTTTCGAATATCGGGCAGAAAGCCCATATCGAACATGTGGTCCGCTTCGTCGAGGACAAGGGTCTCGACCTTGTTGAGGTGAAGTGCCCGCTGTCCGATCAGGTCGAGCACACGGCCGGGGCAGCCGACAACGATGTCGGGGCCTCTGCGAAGTGCGTTTATTTGGCTGCGGATCTTGACGCCGCCAAAAATGGTTACGACGTTGAGGCCGGTGTGCCTTGAAAGTGTTCGAAATTCTTCGGCTATCTGGGTAGCCAGTTCTCTGGTCGGCGCGAGCACGAGTGCACGCGGCGAGTTGGCCTTGCGCCCGAGCAGACGCTCGAGCATCGGCAGCGCAAAGGCTGCGGTTTTTCCTGTGCCCGTTTGGGCGAGTCCCAAAACATCGCGGCCGTCAAGGCTCGCTGGTATCGTTTCGGTTTGAATCTGCCTGGGTTTTACAAACCCGGCTGCGCGTACGCCGCGCAAAATAGTATCGTCTAGCCCGAACCGGTCAAAACCGTTGAGGGCATTAGCAGCTGATGCTGACATATGAATATAGTTCTCCGCTATACCTGTCCGGAAGACTCCGAACGGTATGGCCGTTTTCCGACCCGTACAACAGAGATGGGTAAGATTGAAAAGTTGCGGTGTGATCTCGAAATGATGAGGAGATACTGCTGTGGCCGCTTATCAGGCCGTTGCCCGATTGCAATCCATAACAGTAGGGGTTTTTGACGACAATTGCAAATGGGAATAGCGCTTTGCGGGATCCCGGCAAAGATAAATCATCCGAATAGCGGTGAAGCAGCTACAGCATCACGACCCCAAAACGCACGGATTTAATTAGGCCAAAAGGCGTTAGCTGCAAACGCACCTAACGCCAGAGTTGCGGATCTTATTTTGTGTTTCGGTTTTCGGCGGCAGGAGTTCGTTTTCGATTACGTTCTCTGCGCCAGCTCTCATGTCGCGCTGTTTATGCTGAAACCATCAGCTCTTTTTGTGACACGCCGTGCATTTCATGGCCGTCGGGGCTTTCGCTTCCGGTCTCGCTTTTGCTACTGCATTATGGCAAGTCGTACACCCTCTATGAAATGCGTTTTGATTTGTCAAAGATATTGTTTTGCCTTTCTCGTCCTCTATCTCCGGTATTTCGGTTAATATCTTGGGTTCATCGTTCTTCGAAATATGGCAGCTCCGGCATGTTGTCACGTTCGGAGTATCGGGATCCTTCAATGATTCCAAAGTTAGCGTCACTGTGCGGTCCGCGGGATAGACCGTCGTTTTCGGCGCATCGTCCGGGACATCGCTCGCAGCCAGTTCGACATGATGGCACTCAATGCATTTGAGAGTCGCGGTGCCGTCGACGCTGTACTTTTTGGTTATGTGATTTCCATGGTTGAAGGTTATTTTACCGAGTTTTGCATTCTCACCCAGCACAATGGTTTCGGGGGGGACACGGTCTTCCCCGGTTTGCGCGGTGGTCGTCTGAATGTTTGATCTTAAACTCAGGCCAAGCAGGGCAAATAGAACGAGGAATGTAAATACTATTCTAATTTTCATTTATTGCTCCTTAGGACGTCTTCCTTCTCAATCCAAATATTCTCTCAGATTTCAATATCCGGTCGATAAACTTCTACAGCTATAAAATAGCAACGATCCAAGCATTTATAAAGCAATCTCCATTCCAATAATCACGAAACACTGATAATTGCGTCTTTCGCTTATTTTTGGCACGTTTTAGGGCATTTTCAAGGTTGTTTTTGCCTATGACGCAGAGACAAAATGAACGGCACCGCGGAATATTCCGCATAAACACGTGGATTCGTTTGCGCGGCGCATTTCGCGGTTTCTGAGGTCGAAAACCAGGAGATAAGTACTCGCTTGCCAGATGCTGGATTTGCGTCGGGAGCCACATGCAGTCGGACTGCGCGAATTCGTCCTCAAAAGAGTGAAAATCCATTTAAGGAGACTTGCAGGAGTCCATCTTCGTTTGATTCTTATCGGGCCAATTACTCAGAGCGCGCCAACGATTATCGCTTCATGGAACGATTCCGGATCTCCTGTTTCGGGATAGATTCCAGTAGATTCAGCATGGAAGCGTCGATTCTCATTTGCGCTGGGAACAGGGAAACTGAGGTCCCGGTAGGTTTGATTCGCTTCGGGAGGATTCCATTCTGCATTTTCCAATCTGTACCGGCAGCGGATGCAAGACCCTACTTGTCCAGATTCATCCGGGCATAGATCTCCCGAAATCGTGGCTCGGTCCGGAGCGGCGCGAATTCGGGCGTGACGTTGATAAACGGCATGGTGTCGTTGCGTTCCTCCAATCCTTCCTCAAGCCAATCGAGTGCCCCCTGTTTGCCACCGGTTTCCAGGGCGAGGGCTGCCAGGTAGATCGGAGAAACGTATTCTCCGTCCCGGCGCCTGCCCTCTAATTCGCCCAGTACGGCCCGAGCTTCCGGGTACCTTTTTAACGTAGTCAGCATCAAGCCCCGGTGGTAGAGATAAATTATCGACTTTTCCGATGCCTGCCGTTTGATCTCGCTCAGTTCCCTCGCGGCCAGGTCCGCTTTACCCGTGGCGCGGTAAGCCCGGAAAAGTCCGATATGAGCGTCAAGAAACGAAGGGTCCAACTCGAGCGCAGCCTCAAAAAAATCGATCGCCCTTCCAAAATCCTCTTTCGCGAACGGCGGATAACCACTCTCGGCCGCGATGATCAGAGACGTCGGATTTAACTCGCGAGCGATTTTGAAATGTGCCTCCGCCTTTTCAAACCGCCCGTCAGAGATCAAGAGCCATGCATACCAGTGATGCGCTTTGTCCAGATTCGGATTCAACCTGATCGCTTTCAAGAAGCTGGATTCTGCGGATTTATGATCCCAGTCGTGGTACAACTGAATATCGGCAAGAGTAACGTAAGCATCGGCCAATTCGGGGTTTATCTCGAGCGCCCGGGCAATCGATTTCCTCACCTTTTGAATCACGTCCCGCGGTGATGAATAGCCGCGTTTGCCTTCGGAAAGCAGCCAGTTTGCATCGGCAATGCCAACATAGGCTTCCGCAAAATCCGGATCAATCTTCAAAGCATCCTCAAAATAACCGATCGATCGACGGATGCCCGGCTCGGTGCGTTTACCAAGAAAAAACTTCCCCTGGAGGTAAAGACGATAGGCATCCGGGTGGTCTGTGATCCTGCGAGTGAGGAGGTTCGTTTCGCCTCTGGAAATCTCCGACAGGAGCCCGTTGGCAACCCGGATCGACAATGAATCCTGCAATTTCAGGACTTCCTGTCCCGATTCGTCGAATGATCCGGTCCACAAGATCGCACCGTCCCTGACATCGATCGCGCGAACATTCAGACGCAATTTGTCATCCGCCTCCTGTATCGTTCCGACGAGCGCGGCGTCAACTTTGAGTTCTTTTCCAAACTCAATCGGATCCATTCCGCTTTCCGGAAACTTCGATACTGCCGTCAGGGGTCTGACCGCGAACCTGTTCAGGCTTCCGAGACGACTTATCAGCGCGTCCGTAATGCCAAGTGAAAGCATCTCACTTTCCCCTTTTTTGCCGAGGGTTGTGAATGGCAAAACGGCGAACGAGTTGATTTCACGGTCTTCGACCGGGATGCCCGAGAGCCCTGATCCATCGCCGAAGCGCAGCCAAAGCGCAAAACTTGAGACAAGGAATGTCCCGAGCAGTACGATCGCGACAAAGTGCCAGCGGACCTGCCGGCCCCGGTCCACAGGTTCCGTCCGTGGAGGGGCATTGGTTGCCACCCGTTCATCCCCGGGTTTTTCGTTGGAATCGCCGGTCGCGGCTTCAACAAGAAACCGGTATCCATGTTTCGGAATTGTCTCGATGAAGTCGATCTGTTCGAGGCTGTTGTCTGAAAAGATCTTTCTCAGGTTGGAGATGTGGACGTTTAGATTACCGTCTTCAACAAACGCATCGCCCCAAACCTGATCCATTATCTGCTCACGCGAGACGATTTCGCCTTGATGTCTGAGCAGCAGCACAAGGATCTCAAGGGCTTTCGGAGCGACGTGCAAGAGGTCGGATTCCCGCCAGAGGCGCATTTCAGCGACATCCAGCCGAAATCCCTCAAATTCGAAAGTTGTCGGGCCTTTTTCAGACATTTTGTTGTAATTGACCGAATCTTAGCACCTATTAATCGAAAAATTAATATTTTTGGCCCTAAATTAATGTTTTTCTTGAGTATTTTTGCGGGCGATTCATGGAATCATGGTCGGGAAATGAAAATCCACGAGCACGCACCAGCCGGCGCAGAATTAAGAGGAGTTGTAAACATGAATCTACGATCGCTTATCTTGGTACCTTCAATTGCTATCCTGATGCTCCTGGCGCTCGTATCCAGGGCACCATCTCAATCAACTGCTTTTACTTATCAAGGGAGTCTCTCGGATAACGGGGCTCCGGCCAACGGCACATATGATTTCGAGCTCCGTCTTTATGACTCTTTAAGCGGCGGAAATCAGCTCGGGAATACCGTCGCGAGAAACGGGATAACGGTCATCGAGGGCGTCTTTTCGGTGAGCCTCGATTTTGGGGATCAGTTTCCGGGGGCGGCGCGTTGGATCGAGATTCGCGTCCGGCAAGGGACCCCTCCGATGGCGAAAGAAGACCAACTCGGTGGTTATACGATCCTGACGCCGCGTCAGCCTGTTTCGAGCACACCATACGCGGTCAGAAGCCTGACGGCCGGAAACGCCGATACGGCCGCCACGGCCACGGATGCGACTTTGCTTGGAGGAGTGGACGCCTCCCAGTACGTTGTTACCACCGATCCGCGGATGACCGATTCGCGGGCGCCGACAGCCGGCAGCGACGACTACATTCAAAACGGCACGGCCCAACAAGCGTCCAGCGACTTCAATATTACCGGCACGGGAAAGGCTGACAAGTTCGACGCCGCGACGCAGTTTGATTTAGGGGGAGCGCGATTCCTGCGCTCGGACGCGAATGCGAACACTCTCCTCGGTATCGACACCGGAAATTCATTAACTACGCTTGCGCTATTCAACACTTTTGTCGGTTTCGCCGCGGGGCGGGACACTACTTCGGGGAACGCAAATACTTTTATCGGCGTATCTGCCGGTGTGAACAACACGATCGGAATGCATAACACATTTGTCGGTCAACAGTCGGGTTCGCAAACCACTACAGGGAGTGAAAATTCGTTCTTCGGGTATTTGTCAGGCTTGATGAATCTTGGAGGAAATTCAAACTCGTTTTTTGGCAACGAGGCCGGCCGGTCGACTGTCAACGGAAGCGAGAACTCGTTTTTCGGCAGATGGTCAGGGCGAGGTAACACCGGAGGCGTCGCGAACTCGTTCTTTGGCGCGTACTCCGGGGAATCGAACACGATCGGCACATCGAACTCATTCTTCGGCTACAACACCGGCCGATCGAACGCCGGGGGCGAACGCAACTCCTATTTCGGCACACTTGCCGGGCAAAACGGAACCGTCGGAAATAATAATTCGTTTTTTGGTTTTTCCTCGGGTGCGGCCAACAGTGCAACCGGCAACTCGTTCTTCGGAGCGGGTTCGGGAGAATCAAACACGACCGGGGACGACAACGCGTTCTTCGGGCTGAACGCGGGCGGCAACAATACTATCTCATCAAAGAACTC
>JAOTWT010000128.1 GCA_029862725.1 Acidobacteriota bacterium
TTCGGGAGAATGGTTTATCTTGCGGAGCGAGGACACTTCCTTCTTTGCCTTCCCGTTCGGGGGCCCGGGCGACATACCGGTGGCGGGCGACTACGACGGGGATGGAAAGGCCGATGCGGCCGTCTTCAGGCCCTCGGACAACACTTGGTACAAACTCCAGTCGACGAACGGTTTTGAGGCCATTGGGTTCGGTGTGACGGGCGATGTCCCGCTCCCGAGTGCCTACGTCCGGCCCTAGATCAAGGTTCAAGGTTCAAAGTTCAAGGTTCAAAGTCTGTTAAGTCAGGCTTTGAACCTCTTTTTTGTTGACCCGTTTAGAGCAGCGCTTCGCGTTGGCAGATCGGGAGCCGTTTAGAGCAACGCTTCGCGTTGGCAGATAGGGCGCCGTTTAGAGCAACGCTTCGCGTTGCGGATCGGGCGAAGCCCGATAATAAGAGATCTGATAAATCCTCTTTCCGTCGTGCTCCGCACGACCTTGCAACGCCAAGCGTTGCTCTAAACGATTCACGATTCACGATTCACGATTCACAATTCACGATTCACGATTCACGATTCACGATTCACGATTTACCGCTCACACTGTTAGAAGCAGCGCTTCGCGTTGCAGATCGGGCAAAGCCCGATAATACGAGATCTGATGAATCCTCTTTCCGTCGTGCTCTGCACGACATTGCAACGCCAAGCGTTGCTCTAAACAATTCACGATTCACGATTCACGATTCACGATTTCGCAGCTCTCCGCTCCAAATAGAAAAAGTTGCAAATGTCCCGGTGAATCTTCATCAAAACAAAGACTCACCCGCACACTTGCAACCAAATACTAAAGAACGCCCCTTCCGGTTTACTATCTTCCCGCGATAACTAGACGCGTCGACCGATACGGATCAAACTCCGGCTGTACGCTCCAGCTGCGGCCTGTCCTGGAAACTACGGCCATCACATAGATGTTCTGCTCGCTGTCGATCCGGCTCAACCAAGGCGTCGGCTTGGACGACTCGATTCCTTCTCCGGCGAATTCAAGATACTCGGTTTTGAGAAAGCGAGTGCCGTAACTGTCTTGCGCAAAGAAATGGAGTTGAACAATGCCGTCCTCAAGCTCAGACGGGGCAAGTGAGGCGGAGAGCATCTGCGAATTCCGGTTGAAGGTCACCTGGTTGAGCGTCACTTCAAAACTCCTCCGGTGAGGATGGCAACGCTTTCTTCGTTTCCTTTTACGTTTCTTTTTTGCGTGCCCGAGCCGGTAGGTTTCCGAAACGTCGACAGAAGTAGAATGATTGGTCACACCCGCAACAAACAGACTCATGCCCACAATCAAAGAAAAAAGTATCATTCCGATAATATGTTTTGCCATCTTCTCTTCTCCCGTTGGTTTATTAATACAATACTACCGCAAAGTTTTGCTTTCTGACAAATTCTTTGGTTAGGAGATGCATTTTAGTCACGAGGGTTTGCCCAAATCTCTCGTCCCGGCCGAGTTAATCCCCCAGTGCACGCGGACCCATGATTATAAGCGTTCAAGATTGCGAGGGCACGATACTATAAAGGTGACTTCAATGAGCGCGGATCAAGGAGCCGCCAAGCTGCCAACCGGTGACTTAGGCTCCAAACACAGACTGCGTGACCCCATCTGTTACTTCCCCAAAGCGGCGGGTAAGAATTGGGTAGGTTTCCGGTTCGATCACAAGCCCGACGGCCCCAACCTGGACCTCCGCCAGAGTAATTGATTCCGCATCGCCCTCTATCTCCATATAAAGTCCAAACGGCAGTTCATCGAGCACGATCTCAACACCGTCTAACCGCCATACCGCCCTTTTTTTCTCGTAAACTACGTCCTTCTTAAGCCCCAGATGCTCGATGATTTTCGTTACCTCCTCAGAATCACCGACCTCGGTTTCGAACTCCAGCTGCGTTTTTAGTCCGGTGTTGACGAACAACTTTTTTTTGAACGTGAGAATTGTCTTTTCATCCAGCCTGCGCAAACGAACGAACGCTCCCTGGCTTAACAGGTCAACGTTCGAAAACAAAATGTTTCTTTCGAACCGACGGCCCTCAAAAACGGCGTCAAGTTTTTCGAGGCGATTTTCCACATCGGCAAATTGACTCGCGGTCAAACGGTATTTTTTTTCGATTTCTATAGCCATACATTCAGACCTTCCTGATCCATTTCCAAACCTCAGGAATTGTTGCGCGTTTGCCGTACATCAGCATGCCGACACGGTAGACCCTTGACGCCGCCCAGGTCAGGCCAAGTATTGTAATCAAATTGAGCACGGCCGCGAGCGCGATCTGCCAGAAGGGCGGGAGTTCGGACAGAATTCGAACAGGCATCACAATCGGCGCAAAGAAGGGCGCAATCGAAACCCAGAACGCAAATGTCGAATTTGGATCCCGTACCACGGCAAAACAAAAATACAAACCGATCAAGAGCAGCATGATCGGCGGGAATGCGAACTGGCTGCCTTCCTGCATACTCGTCACCATCGACCCGATCAATGCGTAAATCGTTGCATAGATAAAATACCCGAGTATGAAAAAGACAAAAAAGTAGACGACAGCCAAAATCGATATTTCGGGAATCGTAATCTGCATCTCGTTCATATATGCAGAGGCCGCGCCAACAGAAACGATTGCGGCAAGGCTTGAAATCCAAATCGCGAGTTGCGTCAGCCCCGCTAATCCCACGCCGACGAGTTTGCCCATCATCAGTTCAAAAGGTCTCGCCGAGGAAAACAGGATCTCCGAGATACGGGTCTCTTTTTCTTCGACAATCGCAGACATGATCGCCTGTCCATAAATCGCCAGCACTATGTAGATGAGCATCGCAACGACGAAGGCAGCAACCGGACCGCCGTCAGACCCTTTGCTTTCGCCGGTTTCTGATAGCTGGATGCTACTAAACGAGACGCCCTTGTTGATTTCTTTCAGCTTTTCTTCACTGATATTTGCGTTCGCCAGCCTTTGTGCCCTGACAGCGTCATTGATCGCATCCTGAATCGTCGAATTGACGATAAAATCGCCCGCTTTTCTACTATAGAAATCAAAACGTACCCCTTTCCCTGAAATATTGTCGGGTACGATCAAAAAAGCCTCGATTTGCTTTTTGGCGACCATTGCTTTTAATTCATTTTGAATTTCTTCGTCACTCTTGCCAGAGGCGTCATAGTCGACAAATGTGAACTGTCCGCCGATTTGTTTTGAGCTGCGCTCAATGCTTTCACTCTGTGTTGCCGTGACGTTTTTCAATGACTCCCGGGCGGCCTCGCGAGCCCTTTCGGCGATCTTTTCCGGAGAAAGATTCTGCTTTACACGAGTTTCAACCAAGCCGTTCCGGTCCGCGACGGCAATCCGCGTCGCGTCGCCCTCGATCGAAAAGATAAGCATCGGGACTAAGACAAAGAGAGAGGCGATGAGCGGCATTAGAAAAGTCGTGATGACAAACGCCCATTTAAAGACCACTTTTTTATATTCGCGTCTTAGAACTGCCAGAAATTTATCCATACTGATGTTCCGTCTCTTTTCCGCACCAAAAGATCACGCGTTGACCGCGTCGATAAATATATCGTTAAGGCTCGCCTCGACCATCTCGAATTTCGAAATCAAAGCGCCCGCGCCGACCAGGCGTTCCAGCAATTCCTGCCCTCTCGCGCCATCGCGCAAAAACACTTCTAATTCATCTGCATGCTCTACCACGCGCTCAACCAATTCTCCCGGCTCCAGGATTTCCTCACCGCCAGTACACCTAATCGAAGCGATATTTCTCCCGTAGGAACCCTTGATCTCACGCAAACTGCCTGAAATTACCTTTCGTGCTTTGTTGATAAGGAGTATGTCGTCGCAGAGCTTCTCGGCCGTTTCCATCAGGTGCGTCGAAAAAATAATCGTCTTTTCTTTCGATTTCACCTCGGCAATCACCGATTTCATAAACTCGACATTTACCGGATCGAGGCCTGAAAAGGGTTCGTCAAGTACGATGAGATCCGGGTCATGAAGCATCGTCGACGCAAACTGCAGCTTTTGCGACATTCCCTTAGAAAGGTCGGTCGTCTTTTTTTTCTTCCATTCGGAGAGATTCATACGGTCCAGCCAATAATCAATCCTCTTGTCAGCCTCATGCTGCCGGATACCCTTCAGGGCGGCAAAATACCGCAGCTGGTCCTGGATCTTCATTTTTTTGTAAAGGCCGCGCTCTTCGGGCAGATACCCGATCCGGTCCTGTATATCAGGTGATACGGAATCGCCGAACAATTCGACGCTACCTGAATCGGGGATCGTTATGCCTACGATCATACGAATCGTGGTCGTCTTCCCGGCACCATTTGGACCAAGAAATCCGAAAATCCTGCCCGCGCTGACCTCGAAAGACAGGTTGTCTACTGCCGTGAAGCTGCCAAATTGCTTTGATACACCGTTCACTCTTAGATTTGCGGATTTCTGGTTCATTGCCTTTCGCAGGGGTAGAAGGATTAAATGTTAATGATAAATGAGTTTATGATAGTGGTACGACAATGTCATGAGGTCAGAAAGATGAAAACAACCAAAATCGTTTTTTATGTCTCGACAGATCTCCTGACGCTGATGATGCTCTTTTCCGCGGGAATGTATATTTTTGATAATGCGGAAGTCTCAAAACTGTTCAGCGCACTCGGTTACCAGTCGTCTATCGTTTACCCGCTGGCCGTCTCCAAACTCCTTGGCCTTGTCGCCATCTCGTCAGGTTATTCCGCTCGTTTGAAAGAAAGGGCCTATGCCGGGTTCTTTTTTTGACTTTTTGCTCGCCCCTTCAGCTCGCCTCAATGCCGGAGACGGGGAATGGGGCCCGGCGGCGATGGCGATCCTGCTCCTTTCGGGTTCTTACGCAACGGGCTCAAGAATCCACCCCGAAGAATGACCTCTTAAAGCTTTACCTGTTTTGCGGTCAGGACACTTTGAGTCGAACGCAGTTTCTCAAGCACTTCCGGCTCGAGCGGTGTATCGATCTCGATAACCGCGAGTGCTTCCCCGCCCTTTTCGCTCCGGCCGAGATAAAACCTCGA
This sequence comes from Acidobacteriota bacterium, assembly GCA_029862725.1. GTDB lineage: Bacteria > Acidobacteriota > Blastocatellia > Pyrinomonadales > Pyrinomonadaceae > Aridibacter. Next base: position 5,034 of record JAOTWT010000128.1, read on the forward strand.
GATGTTGACCCCGTTATCCCCGAGCAATGTGCCGATCTTGCCGATTGCGCCGGGTTCATCGTCATTCCTTGTAAACAGCATATAGCCGCCCGGAATAACTTCCAGAGCGAAATCCTCGATCTGAGTGATCCGGCCCACGCCGTCGGCAAAAACCGCGCCTGCCGCAATATGTACCTGATCCGACGCCTTCACGCGGGTCCGGATATCGTGGCCGAAGTTTTTCGAAGACTGGGTGAACGAGGTAATTATATCTATCCCACGTTCTTCGGCGATATGAAGCGCGTTAACGATGTTGATACGGTCTGAAACGTGTTCCAGAAGACCTGAAACAAAGGCCCGGGTGACAGGCCCGCATTCGGCGTCGGCCAGCTGCCCGCTGTATTCGATCTTAACTTCTTTGATGGCGGCCTCCCCGATGACCTGTTCGTGAAAACGCCCCAGGCTCGATGCGAGTTCGATGTGTGGCTCCAGCCGTTCGAGTTCTTCGGCAGCCATCGAAGGGGCATTTACGGCATTTCTCAGCTCGCCGAAGAGAAGATAATCCCGCATTTGTTCCGCCACCGCAAGGGCGACCCCTTCCTGGGCTTCGGTCGTCGATGCACCCAAATGCGGCGTGGTGACGATCTTTGGGTGGTTCAAAAGCGGGGATTTTGGATCCAACGGCTCCGATTCGAATACATCGAGAGCTGCACCGGCGACTTTTCCGGATTCGATTGCCTCCAACAACGCCTCTTCATTCACAAGCCCGCCACGCGCGCAATTTACTATCCTGACCCCGTCTTTCATTTTTGAAAACGCGGCGGCCCCGATCATCCCTCTCGTTTCATCCGTAACAGGAGTGTGGATCGTAATAAAGTCCGATTTCGCCAGCAGTTCTTCGAGCGGCTCAAGCGCGATCCCAAAGTCTTTCGCACTCTCATCTGTTACAAACGGGTCGTATCCGCTGATATGCATTCCAAATCCCTTGGCGATTTTCGCGACGTGTCGTCCGATACGGCCGAGACCGATCACCCCGAGCGATTTCCCGTTCAGCTCTACTCCGACAAACCGTTTCTTATCCCAGATCCCTTGCTGGAGCAGACCATGCGCTTGGGCGACATTTCTGGCGAGCGACACAAGAAGCGCGACCGTGTGCTCGGCGGTCGTTATCGTGTTCCCGTCAGGCGCGTTCATGACAACGATTCCCCGTTTGGTAGCCGCTTTCACGTCTATGTTGTCCACCCCAACACCGGCGCGGCCGATGACACGAAGCCGCCTTGCCCGATCCATAATCTCGGCGGTTATCTCAGTTGCGCTCCGGACAATGACGCCGTCGGCATCCCCGAGCCGTTCGGCGAGCATTTCGGGTGAAAGTTTTGTTTCTTTAACAACCTCGATTCCGGCTTCTCGAAGGAGAGCGAGGCGCTCTTCATTTACGTCGTCAGCGACGAATACTTTGGTATGTTTCATCGTATCCAGTTTTGTATTTTGTTATCAAGGCGATTGGATTTAATCTTAACACTTTGGCTGGATATTGATAATCTGGCCGCTCGATCGAAATTTAGCTACCGGAGCGGCTGGGAACGCCGAGTTTACGGACGCCGCGAAGCACTCAGCCGGCACCAAAGGAAAGGATTCCGGGCTTTTGTCCGCGAGAATTGGCCATTTGGGTTATCGACATTACGCTGGTACCTTGGAACCGCGCGGTCGATATCTCATAATACTTGTTTATTCGTCAATTTAGAGGATTGCGCGAGCAATCGTTAAGAGTCGGGCCAAGCCGGTTATTCTATGGATATTATTGCTTATCTGAAAGGCGAAAAGAGCGTTCGTACGGGCATCGCAACCGAGGAACTCGGAGACCTTCTAAAGCGCGACGACGCCGTCATATGGGTCGATATAGATGTCAGAAACGCCGACGATCTGAATGCCGCCGAAAAGGTGTATTCCGATGTCTTTCGTTTTCACCATCTGACTATCGAAGATTGCCGCGAAGCACGAAATCAGCCAAAGGTGGAAGAATTTCCCGACTACCTCTTTTTTATCGTTCACGGCATAAAGCCGCAGTCCAAAACATCGAATTTCAAGACAAAAGAACTCGATGGCTACCTGGGCAACAATTTTGTGGTTACAAACCGCAATGAAGACTTCCGCAGCATCGAGCATTTGAAACGGCAACTGGAAAACAACCCGCGGCCGTTTCAAAAAGGAGCGGCATATCTGCTCCACCAGATACTCGACAAGATGGTCGATTTTTACATGCCGATCGTGGACGACTTTGACGCCGCGATCAACGAACTTGAAGACAGGGTTTACGAAACTGATTCCACAGGGAGCGAGATACTTGAGGAGATAATGGATCTGCGGCGGAGCGTTGCCCGTCTCAAACGGATATCAACGCGGCAGCTCGAGGTGCTGTATCGGATTTCACATGGCGAATTCCCGCAGATTCCAGATGAGATTCTCCCGTTCTACCGCGACGTCCACGACCATCTTTTGCGGATTACGGATCTCGCGGAAAGCTATCGCGACCTTGTCAGCGGCCTGTTCGAAATCCACTTCAGCGTCACGGCAAACAAGACAAACGACGTGATGAAGTTTCTTGCTCTTATTTCGGCGACGATGCTTCCGCTCACGCTCCTGGCTGGAATTTATGGAATGAATTTTACAAATATGCCGCTTTT
>JAOTWT010000129.1 GCA_029862725.1 Acidobacteriota bacterium
CTACGTGTGGTGTTGTCATCTTTATAAGGTTTTGGAGCCGTCGTTGCCCTCTGGATCCGGCGTTAACCCTGGCCCTCGGGTTCGCCTTCTTTTTTCTCTTGCTTCTTAACGACGTCGCCTTCTTTGAGTTTATTCAAGACACGGCTCGGCCCCGTGATCACATCCTGGCCTTCTTCGAGACCGCTCGTAATCTGAATATCCGATTCGCCCGTGATCCCGGTGGTGACTTCGACAAACTTGGCCTTGCGGTCTACCATCAGGAATACACCTTTAATCAGGTCTTCGTCTTTGCCGGACGCCGGTTTCTTGTCCTCGGTCGCTTCGTCTCCCTCTTCCGTACTGGCTCCTTCTTCGCCTTCTTTTTCCGGTTTCTTTTCGATAACCGCCTGAATCGGGACTGAAACGACGTCCTTCTTGACGTCGGTCGTAATTACCGCCGTAGCGCTCATACCCGGTCTCAAGCCGTTTCGAATCGCGTCGGGTACATCCCTGAGCTCAATTACGACCCGAAATTCTTTTGCTTCCTGGACGTTTATATTTTGCGAAAGGCCACCGGTTGTTTGCGATTTTCCGACGGCAAGCGGGGTCTTTTGGGTGACTTCACCCGTAATTTCGTCGTCTCCGAAGGCATCCACCTTTACTTTTGCAGGCTGCCCGACAGCAACTTTATCAATTTCGGTTTCGTCAACCTTTACTTCGACGTTGACGGTCGACATGTCAGCAATCGTCAAGAGCGGTGTGGACGAGAGGTTTGCCGTGGCGAACGTTCCCACTTTTGACGGTATGTCCGCAATCACACCGGCAATGGGTGCGACCTGCAATGTCTTATCCCTTTGATTCCTTTGGCCTCGAAGGACGGCTGCCTGTTGATTCGCGCGATCCGAGCTGGCTTTGGTTCCATAGTTTGCCGTATTTACAGCCCGTCTCGCGTCCCTCACGGCCACTACCTGCTGCTTTGCCCTGGCCCTGGATTCTCTGACCCGTGCTTCAGCTTCCTGAACCGCGATCGTTTGTCCCTTGAGCCTCGCTTTCGCATTATTGAGATTTGCCTGAGCCGTTGCGACCCTATCCTTCGCCTGGTCGTATTCGAGTCTCGAGGCAACGCCGCTTTCGAGCAATTCTTCGGTACGTTTCTGTTCGCGCAGAGCAGCGTTTAATTCAACCTGGTTGCGATCAACTTCGGTTTGAGCTGTAACCGCCTGCTGCTTCGCCTGGTTGACGCTTTCAAGAGCGGTATTGACAGCGGCTTCGAGGGCGATCAAGCCCTGCTGTGCCTGGGAAAGCTGATTTTGGGCGGCAACCACTTGAGAACGGCTGCTCAGAAGATCGTTTTGCGAAGCCTGATACGCCGCCGCCTGTGCGTCGGTACTCGACTGAAGTTGATTCGGGTCAAGACGGACCAGCTGCTGGCCTTTATCAACAACATCGCCTTCCTTGACATAAATCTCCTCGATCCTGCCCTGAACTTCACTAGTCAGGTTGATAAATTGGATCGGCCTGATTTCGCCGGGGGCGGTCACCGTGGATCGAAGTTCCGGCTGCTTTTTGACCCCGACGATCGTAACTTCCGGTGCATCGCTGCGGGTCGATAAAACGGCCACTGTGGTCAACAAGATCAAGGCCACAAGTACCCCGCCACCAATAAGAATCTTTCCTTTTCGGCTAAGTGCCATCGTTTGAATCTTCCTCTTCAGAATGTAGTTGGGACGTCCTGTTCGGCGCAATAATCCGACTCTGTAACGTCACGCCAATGTTACGACGACATTGTCGTAAGAGTTTCAAAAAAGAGTTATCCTGGACGCTCGTCTGATTGCGTGTCTAAATCTCTCGATTTGAATGAGGTTAACTGGTTGGTATAAGAATTGCCGTCATACGTTTACGAACAACGATTTACACGTTAGAATACCCCTGATTTATAAATATCTTTCTGAAAGGGAAATTTAAGATGATCAAATGTCAGGCTTGTGGAACGCAAAACCTTGATACTTCGCAATTCTGCGACGAATGTGGTGATGCGCTCATCAAGTATGAGGCGCCGAATATCGAAGATCTCGAAAAGGGGGCGGCGAAAACGCGTGTTGATTCCCCAGCTGTCGACAACCCCGTATTCCGTGCGGCAAGCGTGACGTCGCTGAACGTAGACGATGACGAAGACGAAAAAGAAACTTCTGAAGGCATCAATGCCGTCGCCTTGGACGAGGTGTCCCGCGCGGACATTGGCAGATTCAAGGCGCATGGCGTACATGCCAATCTCGTGATTGAACGTGGCCAGGCAATCGGAACTGAATTCCCGATCTCTTCGGAAGAGTCAAACATCGGCCGTTGGGACGCCGATAACGGGGTATTTCCCGATATTGATCTTGACGCCCACGACGCCGAGGCGAAGGTGTCGCGAAAGCACGCAAGGATATTGCTGCAGAACGGGCAATATATGATCGAGGATCTCGGAAGCACGAACGGAACTTTCGTTAACAGAGGGAGGCGATTAATTCCGGGAAATCCCCACGTGCTAAACGACGGGGACGAGATTATCGTCGGGAAGACGTTTTTGAGGTTTCAGATTGTTAAATAGTGGCCTCCACGGCCTTTGGAATTCGGAAAAACGAATAGAAAAATGACTCATTGTCGAGAATGTAATTCTGAGATAGCTGAGGCGGAAGCGTTTTGCCCGTTCTGTGGTATTTCTATCCAGCCCGTTGAGGTCGCCCGGGCAGATACCGGTGCGGACGATGCCGAAGCGGGTGAGTCTACAAGCGGTGCCGAACCGGATTTCGAAATGTCGGAAACGATAGTTACAGGTCCCGGTGCCTTTTCCGCAGCGGTCGAAGACATCGACGCAGCCGAGGAGTCAAGTGCGGATGCCGTTGACGAAGACGACACCGCTTCTTCCTTCGAAGAGGCGGAAGAATCCGCGGCTCCTCCCGACGACGAGATGACCGAAACGGAAACGGAAACTCCTGCGGAAAGTGAAGCGCCCGTGTCCGCGGAAGCCGGCGAAGAAAGTGAGATTGTTGAGGAAGAATCCCCTTCTGACATCGAACAGGCGGAAGAATCAGCGGCTCCTTCCGACGACGAGATGACCGAAACGGAACCGGAAACTCTTGCGGAAAGTGAAGCGCCCGTGTCCGCAGATGCCGGCGAAGAAAGTGAGATTGGAATGAATGACGAGGAGATCGAACGGGCGGTGTCGGTACTCGATGAAGAAGCGGAGACGCTACCCGGCCGAGACGGTGAACAAGCAAGGGTAGCGAGAGACGAAGCGGCGGATCAGAGTTCCTTTGACGACAGGTCCGATGATATGCCGGCAACCGCAATTTCGGGTGAAGCTGATGCTGAAGAAAATATTGCCGGTGTTGTTGCTGATGAGAAGCCGGAAGATTTGGAGTCAAAACCCTCTGAAGCTGACGCCAGACCCGGTTCGGAACACGATCAGGCCGTCAAACATACTGAAGCTCCTGCGGAATCATCCGTTGACGAAGTTGGCCCCTCAGAAGACGAAGTTGGCCCCTCAGAAGATGTTCCGGAAGACTTAATCGAGAATGCGGATATGGAGGCGACGCTGATAGCCGGCTCGTTCGATTTGGAATCAGTGCCGACGACGCCCGCTCCCCAGCACGAAGATATGCCGGAAGGTTCCGCGATTGAAGAGGCGGCCGATGGAGCCGAAGCGGCCGGCGAGGGCGAGTCCGAAGTTTCCCTCGCAGATGCGGCTGCGGATGAACCCGAAGCGACCATAGGATCCGTTGACGCTCAGCCAAGTGCTGAAGCTGGGACCGAAGGCGCCGTTGTTAGCCTAGATATTGACGAGGAATCCGCTGAGGTGCCGCCGTCGGTCGAGCAGGATCTTGAGGTGAAAAAGGACACAACGGGAGGTGGCGGCGCGATGGTCGTCGATCCATCGCCTATGCGGGATGAACCGGTCGGGTTTAAGGATGCGGATGTTGTCGCGCCAGAGGAAGCGATTCCCGCTGCTGCCGAAGAAGCGGCAAGAGATTCTGCAAAAAATGCGGATGCCGGAAGCCGAACAGATGAAGAGACGCCGATGACCGCGCCCAATATAGGGGTTGGAGACACCGACGGCAGCAAGACTCCGAAGCTAAGGCCCCTTGATGAAGGTACGATATTAAACGATCGATATGAGATCGTACGAAAAATCGGCGGAGGTGGCATGGGGGCGGTCTATCTCGCCAGCGACAAGAACCTGGGCGGAGTTCTGCGGGCCGTTAAGGAGATGGTCCAGTCCTATATCGAGAAAGAACAGCAAGAAAAGGCGGTTCAGGATTTCAAGAGGGAGTCGATGCTGCTCACTTCCCTGGAACACCCCTCGATCCCGACTATCTACGATTATTTTTACGACGAGATAGAGGCCAGGTTCTACCTTGTCATGAAATACATCTCCGGCGGGGATCTCGCCGCAAAACTGAGGTCGGCGCCGGAAGGACGCCTCGACGAAATCAGCGTGACGCAGTTTGCTGTTGAAATCGCGGACGTCTTGTCATATCTGCACAGCCGGCAGCCCCCGATCGTTTATCGCGACCTGAAACCCGCCAATATTATGATTGACGGCAATTCGTCGAGGATAATGCTCATCGATTTTGGGATCGCGAGATGGATAAATAAGGAGGAAAAAGGAGTAACGGCCGTAGGGACAATGGGCTACGCACCGCCCGAGCTGTTCAGCGGAAATGTCGTACCCACTTCGGATATATACAGTCTCGGTTCGACCATGTTCCATCTTCTGACAGGCGCGGACCCGCAGAATAACCCCCTGCTAATTTTCGATTTTCAGAAGCATCCGCGGCCGCGCCAGATCAATCCGAATCTTTCAGACCAGATGGAGAGGATCCTGATGCAGGCGGTTGAATATAACTCGGAAAGAAGGTTTTCCTCCGCCGCCGAGATGCGCGATGAGCTTCAAAGGCATTTGGCCAGCTTGAAGCAAGGGCAGGTGTCATACGGTATCAAGGAAACGCCGGCGGCGGTGGCGTTGTCCGACCAACCGGTGTTTTGCGGATTCTGCGGTCAAAAGATCGTGGCCACCGACATGTTTTGCGCGTTCTGCGGCGCCAAGCAGCCGCTCGCCCAGCCGGGAGTGCAGAGCCAGGATTATGTGATTCCTCAGACGACGGCGAGGCTTGTCGTGGAGGGAACAGGAGATCTGAGTACGCCGACATTTGATCTGGGCAAGAAGGAGAATCTCGTGGGTCGAAGGGATCCGATGTCCAATATCTTCCCCGAAGTCGATCTCTCGAAGTATGATCCCCAAACCAAGATATCTCGGAAACATGCAAGGATTTGGCGGGACGGGGATTTGTATATGCTCGAGGATCTCGGAAGTTCGAATGGAACGATGGTGATTCAGGCGAACAACGATACGACCCGCCTTGCTCCGCACCAGTCACGCCCCTTACACCACGGAGACAAAATACAGCTGGGGGATACGACCTTGCATTTTGTTCTCGGATAGGTTGAAGCACAGGAATTATTGTATTTTATGAGTTCGAAGATTGAACGGACGGGACGCATTGAGCCGGATGCGCACATTGTTAGGGGATTCGATGCTGAGAAACTTAGGGCACCGTTTGTTTTGCGTTGCGGTGCAATGATGATCGATTACATCGTCGTTTTGCTGATCCCGGTTGCGAGCCTTTTGCTTGGCCGGCTTTTGCAATACGACGGGGCGAAGTTGTTGAATAGTGAAATCAACAACACCGGTTGGCTGATCACGATTTTGCTTTGCCTGACCAATTTCGTCATATTTCCGATGTTTAGCGGTCAGAGCATTGGAAAGATGGCGACCGGACTCCGTCTCGTCCGCATGGATGGCACGATTCCCGGGTTTGGACCCGTGATAATGCGTCATTTAATCGGCTATCCCTTGACCCTGGCATCCGGGATGATTGGTTTTCTGATCTCATTGTTGAATAAAGAAGGCCGAGCTCTACATGATTTTTTGGCCGGCACCGTTGTTGTTTACGGAATTCAGCGCCGGCGCGTAAGAGGGGCGGCAACGGAGCAAAAGAAGAAAAAAGTTGAAAACGTAAGCACGAGCGAAAGCCTTGCGTAGTTTGCGAAAAACTGTACCGCCGTTATGCCACAACTAGTGATCAAAAACGCCGACGATACGTCGGAAACCTACGTGATTTCCCGTTTGAGGACGACGATCGGGCGTTCCGCGCGGAGCGATGTGTGTATTCCCGACGCCTTCGCCTCAAGACTTCATGCCGAGGTGCGCCAGGAAGGTGATAATTTCTGGCTTCAGGATTTGGGTTCCGCTAACGGTACGCGTTACAACGGAAAGCTCGTCTCGAACCCAGTTCCGGTACTTTCCGGCGGCGAGATCAAAATCGGCGAGACAGTGATCGAATTTCAGAATGAGGCCGCCAGAAAGCCTCAGCATGCGACCTTGATCGCAGATAATTCGCAGGCTCTTGATCCCTCGACAACAATTTCTTTTTCCCGGTCAAAGAATCCAACATCCGAGATTCTCGAGTCGCAGGTTTCTTCGCGGACCGATTTGCTGGGACTCATCAGCAAGGTGGGAGTTACTCTTCTTTCCTCCAAGAACCTCGAGGACACCCTGAATCAGGTTGCCGCGCTTGTATTCGAAGCCGTCCCCGCCGATCGGTGTGTGATTATGCTCCGCGATCAGTCCGAGGAAGACGGGATGAAGATCGCGGTGGCACGTGAGCGCGGTAAAGACGACCAGCCTGAGGAAGTAAGGATAGCCGGACCGTGATGGAAGAGGTGATGGTCAACGGAAAGTCGGTCCTCACCTCGGACGCCCAGCACGATCCGAAATTTGCCAGCCAGACAATGGCATTACTAGGGGTCCGTTCGGTACTTGCCGTACCGCTCGCGGTGACGGAAGGAAATGTTTTCGGGATCGTTTACGCTGATTCGCCTACCTACGAGAACACATTCGGAGAAGAACACCTTAACATCCTGACCACGCTGGCATCGGTCGCCTCGATAAGGGTTGAAAACGCGACCTTGACAGAAGAACGGTTCGAAAGGGAGAGGATGGAGAGGGAACTCGCTCTGGCGACCGAGATTCAGCAGCGCTTTCAACCCTCGGCCCCTCCGCAATTAGAAAACTACCAACTCCAGGGCATTTCATTCGCGTGTTACGAAATCGGCGGCGATTATTACGATTTTATTCCGCGTCACAACGGACAGATGCTGATCGCGCTCGGCGACGTATCGGGGAAGGGGACCGCCGCAGCACTTCTTATGTCCAGCCTGCATGCGGCTATTCACGCCCAGACAGCGGCTCGAAGCACCCTCTCCGAAATGGTTTCGTCGGTGAACGACTATCTTGCAAAGAACACCCCTTCCAACAGGTTTATAACTTTTTTTGCTGGCGAGCTTCATCCGGAGAACCATGTCTTCTCGTATATAAACGCGGGGCACAATCCCCCTCTTGTGGCGCGAAAGGACGGTACGATTGAGGAGCTGGGATCCGGCGGTTTCCCGCTCGGCATTATGGCCGAAACGGAGTTCGAACAAGGCAGCGTTGTCCTGAATTCAGGTGAATGCGTCGTCATCTTTTCCGACGGCGTTTCGGAAGCCGAGAATAAGGATGGGGAAGAATTTGGTATCTCGATACCAAATTCTT
>JAOTWT010000130.1 GCA_029862725.1 Acidobacteriota bacterium
GAACGCGCGGTCGCGACCGCAAGCATCCTCGCCTCGGCGGTCTTCAAAGACTGAAGCGCATTTCTGACATCGACCTGAATTCCCTGTTCCAGCTGTTCCCGCAACACGCGAATGCGGTCGCCCTGAACAAGCGCTTTTCCGAGAAGCGCTTCCTGGGCCTTGCCGTCCGGAGCGATCTGAAAAGTCACTCCGACCCGGAACGTCGGGTACCTGTTGGCAAAAATATCCGTGACCGAACTGAAATAGCTTCCGGTAAGACGCTCCGGGACCATGCGCGGGGGAGCTATTGGCAAGGGCGAGATAGGCGGCGAGTTTGGGTCAATAGTGTTTACACGCGTGATGACCTCATTTATCTTCTCGGCCGATTCTGTATTAGAAAAGAAACTTACCACACCGGGATTGGCGGTTCCGCCAATTCCGCTGGATGTATAGCTCGCGTTAAGGTTGATGATCGGATCCAGCTGGTCCTTGTAGAATTTTTTGTCGTATTCGTTGATCTCTTTTGAGACATCGAGAATGTCGAATTCGATTCTGTTCTCAATCGCGAGCGCAAGCGCTTCTTCCAGAGTGGTTTTCGGTATCACGAGATCGACATTGTCGGTCGGGACGAGCGATTTTGACCAAACCACGTCGTCCCTGTTTTCGGCGATCAGGTTCTTCAGGAAATTCTCCGATCGGTTTACCTGTTCGAGCGCGGTGTAGACCCTCAGTTCCAGTTCTGCTACCTGCGTCTCGGCTGCGAGTATGTCGATAGGTGCGAGCACGCCTTCGCTCACCAGGCGCTTGTTGTGCTCAAGCTGCTGTCTCGCGTCCCGAACGCCGTCTCTTTGAACCTTCAGGTTTCGAAGCGCGTAGGTCAGGTCCCAATATGCCTTTTGAACGCTGACCGTGATCTCGATCGCTTTTTGGCGGAATTGCTTGTCGCTGAGACTCAGGTTTTTTTTCGCCAGTTCGATCACACGCCGCATGTCATCATTCTTGCGTCCCCGGAAAAGAGGCTGATTAATACGAAACTCAATAGACGAATCATACTGGGGACTGAGAATAGAGACCGGATTGTCTGTCGTCAGCTTTCGATTCTTGAATGTCGCCGAATACGAAGTCCCGTTTTTTCTAAGAATTCCCTGGTAACTGAATTCTCCGACAAGCGATGTATTCGAAGTGGTCGTGTTGTTATTAAAAATACTGACACTCGGAAGTGTCGCGCGTTCGAAATAAGTCGCGCCCGCGATGACCGGCGTAAACGGCAGATAAGATGCTCCAAGTTCGTATTCGGCGATCTTCACATCTTTCCGGGATACCTCGATGTCCTTGTTGTTCTCGAGCGCCATCACGATCGCTTCCCGCGAGGTCATTGGAACTTGTAGCGTCATATCGACGCCAACCCGACCAATATCGGGAAGCGATGTGACGGCCGATTCAAAACCGTTCGCGACCTCGGGAACCCCCTCCAGCTTCTCCGGCTGTACAGTTTGAACATCGACTGGAGGCGTCGGGGATACGGTTGCCGTCTGGCCGCTTGCGATGCCGGCCAACAAAACAAAAAGCAATATTGTTAAAATCTGAAACTTCATAACACTGGACCGGGCTTTCACCGGCTGCCTTGCGGCGCTTTTCCAATTCGATTCAACCCGCGAACTGGGTGTAGATAAAACCGCCCAGGATCAGGGCAAAACCGCCTATTTCCGCGGCGATCAGGGTGTACATAAACCATGTCGTAGCAAAATTGCGTTCCGAAAATATGTTGTCGGTCCGGTCTTTGATTCCTTCCAGAACATAGGCGACCACGGTCAGCAAAAAGTACGTAAGCGGCAAAAGCACGATCACGACCTGCCAGCCGGCCGAAAAAGGCGAATACTCGATCAGTTTTGCAATTACAAGACTCGCAAAACTGTAAAAGAAGGAGGCGCGGTGCGCGATATCGACATAAACCGGTGCCTTATGCTCCGGCGAACTCATGATCTTCAGGTATTTCCATACCCCTGTGATCATCCCGTTCAGCAGGAATATTCCTGCAAAAAGCAATGAAATTTTAATCGAAAGAGTCATTTCTCTATGCGCCCTGTTTCCCAAGCCCGCGTACCTTGGCTCGCCATTTTTCCCTCTGTTCGGGTGTCGAGCTTCCTACGCGGTCAAAAGTAGTGATCCCAACCGGCTTTATGCCGCAAAAATAGAGCGTCGCTCGTTTCATCGCGTTGTGACCGGCTCCCCTGTATGCGATCCAAAAATAGAGCTTCGGCGCATCCATAGTCGTGATCATCCGCGCCGAGCGGCCATCGAGGAGACGTTCCCACCAAGGGTCGTCGTCGTGATACTTGAACGCAAAAGAAGGCAGAAAAACGCGGTCGATAAATCCCTTAAAAAGGGCCGGCATTGTCGCCCACCAGGTCGGATAAACAAAAACCATGTGTTCGGACCAAAGGATGAGTTCCTGTGCTCGTTTCAGATCGGGTTCGAGTTCCTGAATCACCTTGTAGCCTTTATGGAGCACCGGATCGAAATCCAGGTCCGAGACATTGAGGCGCTCGAGCACACACCCGGCATCCTTTGCTCCGGCCTGGTATTCGTCCGCCAAGCCGCCGCAGAGGCTGTCTTTATCCGGGTGTCCCAAAATCAGGAGTATTTTCTTCACGACGAACCTATTTCCACCCGAGCAGCGACGTTATCGAAGTCGCCGCATCGGCCGTTTTCCGGCGGACAACCTGCATTCCCTTGCTGAGCCCCTGAAAGACCTTCAGGTTTCCAAGATCATCAAAATACGAATAGAAAACCGGGACGGCGAGCAGCGTCAAAAGCAAACAAAGCGCTTGTCCGCCAACGATCAAAACACCGACCGAGCGGTTCGTTCCCGCGCCGGCACCGCGTGCGATCACAAGCGGCGTCATTCCCGCGATCAAGGCGATTGTCGTCATCAGGATCGGACGCAAACGGTCTTTGTTTCCCTTGAGAATCGCCTCATACCGTGACAATCCCTGCTCGCGAAGGTTCGAGATATGGTCGATCACGAGGATCGCGTTCTTCTTGACGACGCCGAACAAAAGCAAAAAGCCGAGTCCTGAAAAGATGTTGAGTGTTTGTCCCGCGATCAGGATCGAAATGATCCCAAACGGGACAGCGATCGGAAGTGTCAAAAGGATCGTGATCGGGTGTACGAACGATTCGAACTGTGCGGCGAGCACGATATACATAAAGACAAAGGAAAGCGAGATCGCGATCATGAAATAGAAACCTGCCTTACCCATTTCCTTCGACTGTCCTACATAACCCGAATTGTAATTCGACGGCAGATTCAGGTTCCCGACCGCGTTATCGAGATCCGCCGTAATACCCGCCGCGGATCCGCCGGGCCGGGTGTTGGCGAGAATCGTTACCTGCCTTTGCCGGTTGATCCTTTCGATCGCTGACGGTCCAGTGCCTTCTTTTGTCTTGACGACATTATCAAGGCTTACCGCACCTAGTTTGCTCGACGGCACGATGAGCCTCTGGAGCCCTTCCAGGTCGGTACGGAAGTCGTTCTTTGCACGAACATGCACCTCGTACTGCTCGGTTCCCTCATTGAACGTGGTTGCCTGCTGACCGGCCACCAATATGTTCAGCGCCTGCGAGATGTCGCCGACCCTGACGCCGAGATCGGCCGCCTTTTCACGGTCGATTACGAGCTGGACCTCCGGCTTACCTGCAATCAAAGTTGAATCCACATCGACAGCGTCCGGGTTCTTTTTCACAACCGCGATCAGTTCCGCCGAATACTGCTCGAGCTTTTTGAGGTCGGGTCCTCCGATTACAAATTGCACATTCGCGTTTCTGAATCCGCCTCCGGAAAACGCCTGAACCTGCTGGACAGCGGTGCGAAGATTGCCCGGATATTTGGTCAGCAGTTCGCGCGCCATGACCATGAGTTCTTCCTGCGACTTTTCGCGCTCGGAAAGATCGGTGAGTCGAACATAGATAGACCCCGCGTTGACCGCGCTTGCCTGGCCGCCGCCCGCGGTGATCAGCGTATCGGTGACACCGGGCAGCTTCCGAATGTCCGCTGCGATTCTCTCAAATAGAACGGATGAAGCCTGAAGCGAGGCTCCCTCGTCGGTTCGGAGCGAAACCTCAAACTGCGACTGGTCGTCGACCGGTAGAAAATTCTTACCGACAAACATAAACAGGGGAACGATGCTCAAAATCACAACCAGACAAGCCGCGACAATCATCCAGCGGTTGTTCATCGAGAAGATCAGCATCTTCTCATAAGTGCTTTCGATAAAACGGTATACACGGGAATCTTTTGAGGTTTCGCCTTCTGGCGAAACCGGTTCCAAGTTCAAGGTTTCAGGTTCAAAGTCTGTCTGTTCAGCATTGGAATCATCTTCCAACCCCGACTCATCCTCTGCATCCTGAATCCTGACTCCTGACTCCCCCTCTGAATCCTGAATCCTGAATCCCGACTCCTTCTCTGAACCCTGAATCCTGACTCCTGACTCCCCCTCTGAATCCTGAATCCTGAATCCCGACTCCTCTTCAGACTTTGAACCTTGAACTTCGAACTTTGAACTCGCAGCGTCTTCCTCCGCCTTTTTATGACGGTTCAGTCGGATGATCCGTGCCGCGAGCATCGGGGTGAGTGAGAACGAGACGATCATCGAAATTCCAACGGCAAATGCTGAGGTCAGACCAAACGAGGACATAAAACGCCCGACGATTCCCTGCATAAAACCGATCGGGACAAAAACGGCCATCAGCGAAAGTGTCGTCGCGAGCACCGCGAGACCAATTTCGCGTGTTCCCTCGATCGCCGCACGATAGGGCGACATTCCCTTTTCCTCGATAAACCTGTAGATATTCTCAAGTACAACAATCGCGTCATCGACCACGATCCCGACCATCAGCGTCAACGAGAGCATCGTGATCTGGTTGAGCGTATAGTTCATTGCGTACATCAAACCGAATGTCGAGATGATCGATGTCGGAATCGCGATCGCGGCAATCAGGGTCGAACGCCAGTTCCACAAAAAGAGAAAGATCACGATCGTCGCCAGGATACTGCCAACGACCAGGTGTTCCTCGATCGAGGCAAGAGAGGCCTCGATAAATACCGAATTGTCGCCGATGATCTGGAGTCTTACGTCCTTTGGCAGCCCGCCTTCGATCTCGGCCAGTACTTCTTTCAGGCGATGAGCCACGGCAACGGTGTTTTCACCGGATTGTTTCGAAACGATCAGTGTGACTGCCGGTTTGCCGTTCAGGAATGACTGCGAACGCAGTTCTTCGCCGCCGTCTTCGACGGTGCCGATGTCCTTGACCTTTACCTCATAACCGCCGCGGTTTGCCACCACGACATTTTGAAAATCCTCTGCTTGGCGGATCTTGCCGAGTGTCCGGACATTGATTTCGCGTGCGCCTTCGTCGAGGCGCCCGCCCGGAAATTCCAGGTTCTGTACTCGAAGAGCTGCCGTTACTTCAACGGGAGTAATGTTCAGTGAACGCATTTTGTCCGGGTCGACCCAGACATTAATCTGCCGCTCGCGTCCGCCGATTATCTGCACCTGACCGACACCGTTTAGCGACTCGATGCGTTCCTTAACCGTATTTTTGGCAATATCGGTGACTTCGCGAAGGCTCTTCGGAGCCGAAACCACGATTCGCAGTACCGGCGCCGCATCGGAATCCAATTTTAGTACCGTCGGCTGCTCGGCAGTCTCGGGAAGATTCGGGATCGCCTGCTGAACACGGTTTTCGACCTCCTGCGCGGCTACGTTGACATCTTTTTCGAGCTCGAACTGCACGAACACCCGCGAAAGACCCTCAAGCGATGTCGAGCGAAGCTCGTCGATACCGCTGACCGTATTGACGACTTCCTCGATCTTTTCGGTGATCTCGGTTTCGATCTCCTGAGGCGACGAACCGGGATTGATGGTCGTTATCGTGAGCGTCGGAAAATCGACCTTCGGAAAAAGATCGACACCGAGCGAGAAAAACGAAAACGCACCCACGACCATCAGCGACAATATCAACATTGTCGCGAATACCGGCCGTTTGACACATACTTCTGCTAACCACTGCATTTCTTTATAGTTCCAAGTTTCAAGTTCCAGGTTTCAAGTTTTGCTACTTGTACTTTCGACCCTTTATTCCGGATTGTTTGAGATAGCTAATTAATCCGGAAATAACTCTACTGTTTTCAATTGCAAGACCTCGCAAGAATCGAAATTCTTCATCGCTTATGTATTCCTGGTCTCTTGCAACGTATAACTGCGCTCTTACTTCACCAACTGATCCCTTGGCAATCGACAGGAAGTTGATGAATTCTTTGTTCCCATCTCGTTCAAATCCTTCCGCGATATTCGACATTACCGAGACCGCTGACTTTCTGATTTGATCTATCAATGCAAAATCTCGAGAAAATTCTTCATTCTTCGTTATTCTGTACACATGGGAAGTGATTCCTCGTGCTTTCTTCCAACATTCCAATTCTTCGAAATTATTAATTGTTGCCATCTTTGTTCTCCGTAATTGAGTTTTACTTCAAACAAACATGAACCTCCTTCTATTCGTCGTTTGTAAATAAATGTCCATAGAACCGAACAAACCTGAAACCTGAAACCTGAAACTTGAAACTTGAAACCAGTCATTCACCTGGCGACGATTACCCCGTCTCTCAGCAAAACAAGTTCAAACACCCCGAAACAAACCTTGAACTTTGAACTTTGAACGTTGAACAGCGATGCTTCATCGCGAGACGATTACCCCGTCCCCAAGCTTGTCGACGTTCGTAACCGCCACCGCCTCATTCTCGGCAACGCCCTGTTTGATCTCGATCATGTCGTTTTCGAGTAGTCCGGTTTTGACCTGTCGTTCGAGCGCAACCCCGTCTTTGATAACAAAAACGATATTCCGATCACCATCCGCGCGGACGGCCTTTGCGGGGATCATCACGGCCGGTTCCGGTTTGGCTTGTGTTATCCGGACCGTCGCGAATTGTCCGGGCTTTAAAAGTCCGCCGACGTTATCGATTTCGGCCTCCACAGTCAGAGTCCTTGACTGCGGATTGAGGCTCGGAAGAATCCTCGTAACGGTCCCGGCGAATTTCCGGTCCGGATACGCGGAGACCTGCGCCGATACGCCCTGTCCGACAGCGACCTTCCCGATCGACTGTTCGGGGACGTCGATCCTGAGGCGCAATACTGCCGTGCGAACGATCGTTGCGAGTTTCGCGTTTGGCTGATTGGGCGATATGAACTCGCCGGGATCGGCGTTTCGTTCCGAAATGTATCCGCTGATCGGTGCGTAGATGGTGTTGTCGCTGACCGTCTTGCGCGCCTGTGCGACCTGTGTTTCCGCTGTCGTCACAGCCGCCTTTGCGTTAGCCACCTGTGTTCGCGCGACATCGACAGCTTTTTGCGCGGTGGTGATCGCACGCACCGCCACCGCGGCATTCGATCTCGCCTCGGCAAGCTGCCCGCGCAGACCGTCGCGCAGAGCTTTCTTCTGGTCATAGGCCGAGCGCGAAACATCTCCGGATTCGAGGAGCTGCGTATATCGCTTTAGCTCTTTTTCCGCCAGATCCAGTTGAGCGTTGACGTTTATCACCTGCGAAAAGTCCTCGATATCGAAGGTTTCG
>JAOTWT010000131.1 GCA_029862725.1 Acidobacteriota bacterium
TTTGAAATTGGCGAAGAGAATATCACCTTCGACGATATTATCAGGGCGGCAAACAAAGGGGACGGGCTTGCGGAGTTGATATTGGAACGAACGGGCATGTTTCTCGGTACAGCTATTGCCTCAGTGATCAATCTCTTGAATATCGAAAAGGTCGTTGTGGGCGGCGCTTTGATGAAGGCCGGGGAACTTGTGTTGAATGCGATTCGTGAACGCGCTTCGGTGCTGACTTTTGAACCGGCATTTACGGCGGTGACGATAGAGAAAGGATTATTGGGTGAGAATGCGTGTACGGTCGGGGCGGGACTGCTGGCGTTAAACCGCAGCGAATAAGAGCTCTGAAATTATTATTTAACTCCTCTAATCGGGATTGTCTGAGTATCTTATTTTGTGAAAACTTGCACAAAGTAAGATTCGAATATATGTTGATCTGGTAATTTGCGGTTTTTTCCAGATTCGGTAGAATTATTTTTGTTCTGTTCGAATTTACATTACTTTCAAAACTTATTTGAGTTTAGACGGTTATCCCTGTGCATAGCCTTCGGGCAATGTCCGGGAAAGTATTTCCGCAATTTTCGTAGGTAGAAAACATGGCTCAACTTTTTCATCGCGGAGCGAACAATATCGTCAAGGCAAGCCTTGCCCTGGTCGTAATTCTCGGCGGCACCGCTTTTTATGCGTACACACAGATCGCCCGTTCGTCATATCTGACGAACCGCTATCTGGAAAGACAGCAACCGGTTCAATTCAGCCACCGCCATCATGTCGGGGACGACGGCATCGATTGCCGTTACTGCCACACGAGCGTGGAAAGCGGTGCTTCGGCCGGCATTCCTCCAACGCAAACCTGTATGAACTGCCATAACCAGCTTTGGGCGGATTCGCCGTACCTGGAACCGGTAAAGGCAAGCTATCGCGATAACAAGCCGATTAAGTGGGAGCGTGTTCACGACCTTCCCGGATTCGCATATTTCAACCACAGTATCCACGTCGCAAAGGGCGTCGGGTGTTCGACCTGCCACGGCCAGATCGACAACATGCCCTCGGTTTACCAGGAAAACACGCTGCAGATGGAATGGTGTCTCAGCTGTCACCGCAATCCCGAGCAATTCATACGACCGAAATCCGAAATCTACAATATGGACTGGAAAGACAGCGATTTGACGGCCGACGAACGCAATAAGCTGAAAACGGATTACAAGATTAGGAGCAGGGAGCTTTTGACGAGTTGTTCGACCTGCCACAGATAAGGGGCGATTGGATTTTACTTAAAGAGGGATCATTAAAAGCATGACGAGCAAGGAAAGTGCAACAAGCTTTGCGTTACTCAAAGAAAAAATTCTGCAGAGCACCGGCAAGCAATACTGGCGCAGCGTGGAAGAATTCGTCGACGCGCCTGAGTTCGAAGAATTTGTAAAAGAAGAGTATCCGAAGCACGCGGAAGAATGGGAAAACGGGCTTAGCCGCCGTAACTTCGTAAAAGTGATGGGCGCTTCTCTCGCGTTCGCGGGACTATCCGGTTGCGTCATCCAGCCTGCCGAAAAAATAATTCCATATGTGATCCAACCCGAAGGGCTTACACCCGGAAAACCACTGTTCTATGCGACATCGATGACGCTTGGGGGAATTTCAAACGGGTTCCTCGCGCGATCGCACGAAGGAAGGCCGACAAAGATTGAGGGAAACCCCGGTCACCCCGGGAGTCTCGGAAGCTCGGACTCGCTCTCTCAGGCCTCATTGCTCAATCTTTACGATCCCGACCGCTCGCAGTCGATACAGTTCCGTGCGGTTCCGAAATCCTGGAAGGATTTTATGAGCGCTTTTCGGGCGAAAATCGATGAGAATCGAAATGACGGCGGAGCGGGCGTCAGGTTTTTGACCGAGACCGTGACCTCACCTACGATGATCGATCAATTCCGGCAAATTAAAGAAGAGCTGCCGAATTCGAAGTGGGTCCAGTACGAGCCCATAAACGACGACAACGTCCTCGAAGGCGCGAGGCTTGCATTCGGATCAACCGTTCAGCCGGTTTACAAGTTTGAAAAGGCAGAACGAATTCTTTCGCTCGATGCCGAATTTTTTAACAGCTTTAACACGCGCTACGCTACGGATTTTGCAAAGGGCAGGGCCGTCAACGAGGAAAAAGGCGAAATGAATCGCCTTTATGCAATCGAGACGACTTTGACTCTCGTCGGTTCAAAGGCCGATCACCGCCTGGCGGTCAAGCCGAGCGAAATGATTGAGATCGCGAAAGCCGCGGCGGGCGCACTGGGTGTCGAAGGAGCCAGCGGTTCCGCGGGTGAAAAAGAGGCCTGGATAACGGCGATGGCGAAGGACCTTTCCGAACACAAGGGCAAATCGCTGGTCGTCGTCGGGCAACATCAGCCCGCCTATCTCCATGCTCTCGGGTATGCGATGAATTCCGCACTTGGAAACATCGGCGAGACCGTTGATTTTATCGAACCGCTCAGGCCGAATGCTGAAACCACGCAACTTGCACAACTAAAAGAACTTGTCGGGGACATTGACGCCGGTCGTGTGAAGATGCTCGTGATTCTTGGGGCGAACCCCGGCTATGCCGCACCTTCCGACCTGAGGTTTACACAAGCTAGGTTTGAGAAAGTTCCGCTGCGGATCCATGTTGGCGAATACATGGATGAGACGGCGCAGTACTGCCAGTGGCACGTTGCGGGTACGAACTACCTGGAGTCGTGGGGCGATGGCCGGGCTTACGACGGCACTATTTCGATTGCGCAGCCGCTGGTCACGCCGCTCTATAAAGGAAAAAGCGGCTATGAAGTTCTGCAGCTTGTATTCAAACAGAACTACGACAAGAAGGCGCTCGACATCGTTCGCGAGTATTGGCAGAAGCAAGGGTTAAACCCCGCTCCGGTTGCAGCCGCGGCGCCGGCGACGCAAAAGAACGATCAATCGGAAACGGTCGGCACCCAGACGAAGGCACCGGCAGAAGAGGTCAAGAGGTTTTACGCCGATACGGATGCGGCACCGGCGGTGACCCCCGCAGTCGCAGATGCCGGGGCGGCGCAAAAGCCTTTCGAAGACAAATGGCGTAAGGCGGTTCACGAGGGCTTTGTTGCGGGCACAGCTCCGTCGGCGAAATCAGTTACGGCAACCACGGCCTTTGTCGCCAACGCACCCAAGATCGCTGGAGAAGGGGCACTCGAGTTTACAGTGCTCCCCGACCCGTCGGTATATGACGGTAGATTCGCCAACAACGGATGGCTGCAGGAATTGCCAAACCCTTTGAACAAGGTGACCTGGGAGAATGTTGCATTGGTTAGCCCGAACACCGCAAAGGAGCTCGGGATCAATCAGGACAAGCGGTACAACGACTATGCCGGCGGCGAGTTGGGCCGTGCCTTTATCACAACCAAGGGCGGCAACATGGAGTCGGACATGATTTCGGTGACGATTGGCGGTCAGACGATCCCCCAAAACGTGCCGGCGTGGATCGCGCCGGGTCAGCCGGACGGTGTCATCACCGTCTTTCTCGGCTACGGCAGGACGCGTGCGGGTAAGGTCGGGAACGGTCTCGGTTACGATGCCTACAGCGTGATCAAGTCGGATTCGATGTGGTTTGCGAGGGGCAGTGTCGAAAAGACCGGCGAGAGGGCTTCAGTCGCCTCCACGCAGATCCACTTCAATATGGAAGGCCGTGATCTGCTGAGAAACTGGGAGATCGGCGAGATCGAGGAAAAGACAAAGGATCACGAGGCTGCCGAAGAAGAATACAAAAAATCCATGTACGGCAACGAGCATGGCGAAACATACGAGAAACACGACAAATGGGGTATGACGATAGACCTCAACTCGTGTGTCGGATGTAACGCCTGTGTGATAGCGTGCCAGTCCGAAAACAACATCCCGGTGGTCGGAAAGGAGCAGGTTGAACGCAGCCGCGAGATGCACTGGCTGCGAATCGACGCCTATTACCATGGAGATATGAGCGAGCCCGAAGGACCTCATTTCCAGCCGGTGTTGTGCCAGCAATGCGAACAGGCACCGTGCGAGGTCGTTTGCCCTGTCCATGCCACGGTCCATAGCGCCGAGGGCCTCAACGACATGGTTTACAACCGCTGTATTGGTACCCGTTATTGTTCGAATAACTGTCCATACAAGGTCAGGCGGTTCAATTTCTTCCTTTATCAGGATTGGGATACACCGCAGTACAAGTTGATGCGGAATCCCGAGGTGACGATCAGGAGCCGTGGTGTGATGGAGAAATGCACCTACTGCACACAGCGCATATCGGCCGCCAGGATCGAGGCTCAAAAGGACGGGCGCGAGGTGCGTGACGGGGAAATTGTGACGGCTTGCCAGTCGGCGTGTCCAACAAACGCCATCGTGTTCGGCAACATGCATGACGAAAACAGCGCGGTCGCGAAAACGAAGAAGGACCACAGGAATTATTCACTGCTGAACCACGAATTGAATACACAACCGAGAACCAGCTACTTGGCGGGTGTTAAGAATCCGAACAAAGAAATGCCGGATTACAAGGCCCCGGCAAAGGAAGAAAAAAGCGAAGCACATTAAAATTGTGAGTTTCAAGTTGCAGGTTTCACGTTTCAAGTTTGTTTAACCTTGAGCGAAAAATAAAACGATCGGAATCCGGCAACTTAGCAGCAACATGAAACTTGGAACTTGGAACTTGGAAGCTGAAACTTAAATAAATGAATCAAGACGCAAAAGAAGTTCAAGAAAGAATCTATCCACCGATGGTAGAGGGTCATCACGACTACGCCAGCGTTACGGACAAGATCAGTGACATCACGCTTAAAAAGCGCACGCCGTTCGGCTGGTTTATCGGTTTCGGCATCGCGTTTTTAACGGCGCAGCTGCTTTTGATTACCGTTACGATCCTTTTTGCCAACGGTGTCGGCATTTGGGGTAATAACCAGCCGATTGGTTGGGCCTTTCCGATCATCAACTTCGTTTGGTGGATTGGTATCGGCCACGCGGGCACCCTTATTTCAGCGATTCTTCTGCTCCTCAACCAGAAGTGGCGGACATCGATCAACCGTTTTGCCGAGGCGATGACTCTTTTCGCGGTGGCCTGTGCGGGAATGTTCCCGGTACTCCACACCGGGCGCCCGTGGCTTGCCTTCTGGATGCTGCCTTACCCGAACACGATGGGGATGTGGCAGAACTTTCGAAGCCCGCTGATGTGGGACGTATTTGCGGTCTCGACGTACGCGACCGTTTCGCTTTTGTTTTGGTTTGTCGGTTTGATCCCCGATATCGCGACCCTTCGTGACCGTGCAAAGAATAAGTATTTCAAGTTTGCTTACGGCATATTGGCGATGGGCTGGCGCGGTTCTGCAAGGCATTGGCACAGGTACGAGCTTGCGTACCTGCTGCTCGCCGGATTGTCGACGCCGCTTGTTCTTTCCGTTCACTCGATCGTCAGCTTCGACTTTTCGGTGTCACAGCTTCCCGGTTGGCACGCCACGATCTTCCCGCCGTATTTCGTTGCGGGTGCAATATTCGCGGGCTTTGCGATGGTTTTGATCCTCTGCATACCGCTCCGGGTCTGGTACAACATGAAGGACCTGATAACCGATACGCATCTAATATACATGGGCAAGATTATGCTCGCGACGGGGTTGATCGTCTGTTACGGGTATGCGATGGAAGGGTTCTTTTCGTGGTACAGCGCAACTGATTTCGAAGTCTTTATGATGCACAACAGGATGTTCAGCGGGCCGTATTGGTGGTCCTATTGGTTGCTCATCCTGTGTAACGGGGTTTCAATTCAATTCTTGTGGTTCAAGCGATTTCGGGAAAGCGCCTTTTGGCTGTTTATCATTTCGATCGTCGTCAGTATCGGAATGTGGCTGGAGCGCTTCGTTATTATCGTGACGAGTTTGCACCGCGATTTTTTGCCTTCTTCGTGGGGAATGTATGCGCCGACCATGTTTGACTGGTCGTTGTATATCGGAACCATCGGGTTTTTCTTCGCCCTCATATTCCTGTTTGTGAGAATGCTTCCCGTGATCTCGATATTTGAAGTCAGGACGCTCCTTCCTGAAGCTAAGGTTGAGCCTCATGGACACAAACACGAGCACGGCGGAAGCGGTCCGGTTGGGGATTAGTTTGATAATTTGTTCGAGACCGGCTCGGCCCGCTTGGCTGGCCCAGGTAACTCACCCATACCGTTGCCGTCTTGCCGGCGGCCGGTCGCGAACATTGGTTTTGTAAATTTATGGAAAAGCAAATTCACGGTTTGATGGCCGAATTCGACTCAGCGACTGAAATCGTCGTCGCTGCGGAAAAGGTACGGGATGCCGGGTTTACAAAGACCGACGCGTATTCCCCGTTTCCGATCCATGAAATGGATGAGGCGCTCGGCATAAAACGGACGATCCTGCCGTATCTCGTTTTCTGCGGCGGGGTATGCGGGTTACTCCTCGGCCTTGGGCTCCAGTATTACACCCATGTCATCGAGTACCCGATCATCGTCGGGGGAAGACCGCACTTCAGTCTCCCGGCCTTTGTACCGCCGGCTTACGAGCTGACGATCCTTTTGGCTTCGTTCACTGCGGTCATCGGTATGCTTTTGCTGAACGGTTTGCCGAGACCATATCATCCGGTTTTCAACGTTCCGCGGTTTAATCTCGCTTCGCGTGAGAAGTTCTTCCTTGTCATCGAGGAGGCGGATCCGAAATTTGATTACACGGCGACAAAGACGTTTATGGAAAATCTGAATCCGCAGGAGGTTTTTGATGTTGAGGAATAAACCGCGTGCGGAAGTTATGAAATCCAGGATCCCCGGCCGGACTTTGGCGGTAGCCGCCTGCATTCTGACATTGCTCTTTTCAGTGGGCTGCCGCTATGACATGCAGGATCAGCCCCGCTATAAGCAGTACAAGTCGAGCGAGTTTTTTGGTGACGGAAAGGCCATGCAGGACCCGCCCGATGGAACCGTCGCACGGGGCCAGCTGCAAGAAAACAAAGCGCTTTACACAGGAAAAAAAGAAGGTGTTGACATCAACGCGCCTGTCGAATCGACGACAGACGCAAAGGGAAATACGATAGTCGCTACGTTTCCAAATGATGTTGAGGAATTGCCGTTACCGCTAACGAAGGAATTGCTTGAACGCGGGGAGCAACGGTACAGGGTGTTTTGTATAGTCTGCCACGGGCCGGTTGGAAAAGGAGATGGAATGGTTGTCCGCCGCGGATATCCGCAACCGACGACTTACCATGACGACCGTTTGAGGAATGCTCCGGTAGGACACTTTTTCGACGTTATTACGAACGGTTGGGGCAAGATGAACGGCTACTCTTCGCAAATCCCGGTCGCCGACCGGTGGGCGATCGTTGCCTACATAAGGGCGCTCCAGGCAAGTCAGAACCCCAATCCGAAGTCCGTGACGGCTGGTGACACACCGGGGGCGAACGAAACCAAAACTGATGGAAATCAAGAATCTACGAACACGGAGCCGGCGGCAAACGGAGGTGCAAAGTAAGTGAATACAGATACTTATAACGCGCCGGAATCGCTAAACCGATGGCAGTCTGTCGCCCTCGGAGTCGGCGGTATTGGGTTGGTTGTTTGGCTAGTTGGTTTCCTTACCGGCG
>JAOTWT010000132.1 GCA_029862725.1 Acidobacteriota bacterium
GTTCACCCCTTTCATGCGAAGCCTGTTTGAGAGCACTTCCGCAAACAGCTCGGACGGCTTGGAGAAGGCGACCCGCCCCGAATATCCCTTGTCGTTTTCCGGCATATTGCCAGCGACCTCGATAACATTTTGACCCAGCAGTTTTGTTACCCTCAACCTTCGCTTTCCGCCAGGAGCGACCGTCGTAGTCTTGTTGATTATTCGCACAAACCTAGTCAGAGGGGTCGTCTGCACGACGCACTGAGCTCCGGCCGTGGAGGGCAGAACCTTTAGCTCGATTGCATTATCAAAGATCGACAACGAGGAAATCTCGGCACCGTAATACCATTGGAGGTCGTCCCATTCCCAACCAAACGGTATCGGGGCAGTGTTAAAGAACGTTTCGTCTCCGACGATGCTGCCACTCACCGTTTTTACACCAGCCGCGACGATCGCATCGGCTAGTTCGTCAAATCTTTTGTATGGCTGATCTTCGGAAAATGCCTCGGAAAACGTCGGATCTCCCCGTCCGTAAATAACGAGATCGCCGATCACCGTTCCGTTTGAATCAGGTTCCGTAAGAGAGTAAACACTGGTTTTGAAGCGAAAACCCGGTGAGAGACGGTCAATCGCCGCAGCGACCGTAAAACTCTTCATATTCGACGCCGGCATGAAGTAATTCTGAGCATTTCGCTCGTAGACCGTTTCCCCGGTACGCGAGGAGACGATCTTTACCCCAACCTGGCCGCGTCGCAGCGAAGGGTCCGCCAACGCCATTGCTATCTCCGACCTTAAGTAAGAAATCGTCTGTGCGGGCGGTTTGATTTCCTTTGGGCTAGCCGCCGGACTCGGGTCCGGCGTTTGCGCGGAAATCCCGATCGCGAGTGCAATAAAGATGATAACCGGGGAGAGGTTTTTCGGAAGGATATTCATCTGTTTATCTTACGGAATAAAGATACGTAATCAAGTTTTAGTATTATCGACGTTACGGGCAAAAAAAGGGCTGCCGCATAACCGACAGCCCGCACAGTCAATGGAGTCTACTACTTCTTGCCGATCAGGATATCGAGATCGCTTTTTGGAACGCTTAGGTCCACAAAAATTTCACGTTCGACCTGCGTCACTTCAAGACTTTCGAGCATTCTTCCATAAACCTGTTTGTCGGTGGAACCGTTGCTTTTGAGGATGCCTGCGAACATTCCGCGTATCGCCTGCAGCGTTCCGGCCAATTCTTCGGCCTTATCGGCGTCATTCGTCTTAGCTGCAACAGATACCGATGTGATCCCGTCGATAACATCAAACGAACCCTGTAGCTGCCTGATGGAGTCCAGATTGGCGCCAAGTTCGTCGTCCTCCAGTTCGAGGTACTGCGACATACCGTTTGGCACGAACATGCCCATGTTTGCCAGCGAACCGGGTTTGCGTTCAAGCAGCGCAAGCAATTCAGAGTTGACGCGCGGTTTGTTGCCGATCGTTTCTTTTACCCTTTCGAGCGAGCCAAATGCCACCGTGTTGGAATCGTAGGCGGTGATCGCGATTTCTTCGGAAAGACCTTTGAAGAGCTTGTCCGTAATTCCCTCGATAAACGACTTGTCTCGGGGGCTCTTTGAATTCGATTTTATAAGGTCGCCGGGTGAAAAGACGTAGATCGTTCGTGGGCCCGATTTTTGTTTTTTGTATTTTCCTTTCGAAGCCAGCCTGGCGAGGTCCTCTAACGATCCGACCGACACGTCGCCACGCGCAAGAATCACCACATCAAACTCGTTTTCTCCTTCCCTACCAGCCTTATTTTTTAAGCCGATCGCCACCGAACTGAACTTTCTGAGATCGAGTCCGGATCTGGACTTAATCTTCTCCAACTCGCCATTGATCTTTTCAAGAAGCGGCAGATTGGAAGATAGCAGCTGCGGGAGCGCTTCATGGACGAGGCGCTTTGAATCGAGGACGATTACGCCGTCGGAATCCGGAAGCAGCACCGCCAAATCGTTACCCGCGGCATTCACATCGGTCGAAACCAACTGGTGGGCGCCAATCACAAACGCGATGGCGAAAAGAAATGCGATTACTCTTTTTATTACCATAATTTGCTCAAGGGGAGGCTGATGTAAAGATGATAGCCCATTTGCAGGGGTTGCACCCGGGATTCAGGATTCAGGAGTCAGGATTCAGGAGTCAGGAGTCAGGAGTCAGGAGTCAGGAGTCAATGGACGCTTGAAATTCCGCTTTAGTGAGTTAATATTCCGCTCACTGCTCACTGCTCACCGCTCACTGCTCACTGCTCACTGCTCACTGCTCACTGCTCACTGCTCACTGCTCACTGCTCACCGCTCACAGTCTTAACCACCTCAAACTCAAAATTGAGTTCTTTCCCGCGGATTATATAGCTCAGATATTGTTCCCAGAACTTCCTTATAAATCTGAGTCCAGGGTAGCGTTCGTCAAGGTTTATAAGAAACTGGATTCCGAGCGCCTTCCACAGGTTGAGTAAAGAGACATGTGCGCGGATCTGTTTCAACTCCGCATCAGTATAAAAATCAAATACCTTCTTTTCCCTGATAAAGGAGACAAACGAGTAGGAATTGAGATGGTTCCGGTGTGTCGGGTCGCTGTTCCAGTCTGGATTCGTGTAGTGAGGCGTGACGAGCTTTATACGCCCTCCCGGTTTCGTTATCCGGTGCAGCTCTTCGATAAACCCGATTACATCGGGCACGTGTTCGATGACATGGCGCGAGACGACAAGGTCAAATTCGTTGTCGTCAAACGGGTAGGGAAATTCACCCAGATCGTGGATAACATCGGCTCCGGTCTTTGGATTGTAATCCATCCCGATCGAGCCTTCGTATTTGTTCTGGCCGCACCCGGCGTCAAGTATCTTCACAACTTACAGATATTCGGTCTTCGGGCCTTAATAGTCAATCCGCGACATTTTCGTGCGTGCCGCACGACGGACAAACAAGGGACCCGCGGTCCGGCCCTGACCAACGTGCCAAAGAGCATTGTGATAATTCCGGTTTCTTCGACTCAGCTTCCCCCTCGTTTAGAAGCCGGGGTTGATTTTCCCCCTTTGTGTACGCCGAGGCACATGCCGTGCAGTACCATCCGAAGCCATCGTTCTTAAACTTTTTCACAATTAGCGCCAAAAGAAGGACGCAGACGCGTTTGGCGCCTGCGTCAAACCCGACTCTTTAACAGATCAGAACCGCCTGACCCGTTCGCTGCGGTTTACCGGCGGCGAACCAAGCAGTTTGAGCGGCATTTTTACCTTACCGCCTGCCCGGAAAACCTCCACGGATACCGTCTCTCCAATCTGTTTCTTATCGAGGAACCTGAACAGGTCATCTTCCGAACCCATTTCCTGACCGTCGATCGAGAGTATGATATCGCCCAAAAGCATGCCGTCGCCATCCCTTGTGAAGCCCCTGATTCCGCCCGTTTGCGCCGATCCTCCAGGTTGGACATATCTGACAAGGAGACCCTTCTCCACCGGCAGACGATAGCGGCGGCTAAGCTCCTCAACGCTCACAACAGCGGCGCCGAGTTTTGGTCTTCTGACTTCACCAAACTGGATCAGTTGTGGGATCACACGTCTAGCGGTGTTGACGGGAACCGCAAAGCCGACTCCCGCGGAGGCCCCCGACGGTGAAAGTATCTGTGAGTTGATACCGATCATTCGCCCGAACTTGTCTAAAAGGGGACCGCCCGAATTCCCTGGGTTGATCGATGCATCGGTCTGAATCGCCGCGTCTATCGGCCGCTGGTTGCGCGCCCTGATCGGGCGCTCGAGGCCGGAGATGACGCCGGTCGTGAGCGTCCGGTCGAGCCCGAACGGGTTGCCGATCGCCAAAACCTTCTGGCCGACGACTAGCCGCGAGGAATCTCCCATCGGGATTATTGTAAGCCCTTCCGCCGGCGGACTGATCTTAATGACAGCGAGGTCCGTATCCGGGTCGCCGCCGATGAACTTGGCCGGATAGACTCTTTCACCGCCAAAGCTGACTGTGAGTTTGGAGGCGCCTTCGACGACATGATAATTCGTCAAAATGTGCCCGTTCGCATCGATCACGGAACCCGAGCCGTTTCCGCTTTCGCGCTCGAATTCCTCGCCGAAAAACGTTTCGAATCTCGCACTGGTCGTTATAAACGCAACACCGGGTGACGCGGTCTTGTAAACCTCGATGCTGTTTTGTTCATCGCTGACCGCGGCCGGGTCCGAGATACCCTTGAGCGGCTTGGCCTTTAACGCCACTGCCTCTTTCGGCGGCGTTTGAAAGGCACCGACAAAGCTGCCGATGTTGATTATCAAAAGCACTGCGCCCACGGCGACAAACGCCGAAACGATTCCAACCAGAAGAATCTGCTTACCCGATAGTTGATATAAAGCTTTCTGACCCATAATTGCTTACTCCACCTAAATTTTATGAGTTGGTTCGATGCCAAAACGTCCAGTCGACGTTGCTGTCTATCAAGACATCAAACGTCTGCAAACCAAATAATGTTCTTGTGAAACGGGGTTGAATCGATTGCCTCATAACTCTCCTCATCTGCATTAACGAATTCACACGAAAGTGAGATGGCCACCGCCGAATAAGTCCAATCATAGACCGTCAAACCCCGTTGACTCGGCACCGGCGAATGCCGACAATGCCGTTTGGTGACAAGAATGTGTCACCATTGCGAAATCCAAAAACGCCTTAATAATCTCGAGTCCTTCTTCAAAGATCAACTCACCGTTTCGAACATTTTTCCAAATTACACTCGAAAACCCGGGAAATATTAGTTCCGGTGCGTGAAATTGATGATTTCCGCCAGGGCGTCTGCTCGCTTCGGACTCGTAATATTCCGGCAGATAGAATTTAACCGCCACACCCGCGTCCAAAACGGGTTTCATCTTGCGCGTTCCTCTTGTAACGATTCGGCGCTGTCAGAGAACCTACGCCCACGAAGAGTATTCTTGATTCGCTCGGCAGTTTCAATATCGCTAACGGAGGTTGAAAAGACAGAAGCGGCAAAGAGCATCTTCAACTCGGTTTGCAGAGACCGACTGTTTTCTTTTACTCGTTCTTTCAACTTGTTCAAGACATCTTCCTCAATATTTCGAACCAATACATGAGGCAGATTCATCCTCCACAAGTGATAGCAAAATGATAGGAGAAAGGAGATTTGAGAGAAAGATCCTGACTCGTTCACTTAATCCATTGGCGATTTTTGCAGGTAATCGAGTATTTCGTGACAGTCTGTGGTACGCGGATCCAAAGATCGTATCCGCTTGATGCCCCGGGGGCGTATACAAACGTTTGGCACGAAACATCTCGAATCTCACACAAACACCTCGAACACCTCATTGGAGAACAGCATTCCCTGCCCTGTCAGAACGACGGAATTATCGAAAATCGCAACAAGCCCCAATTTTTCGAGACGGGCCAACTCCTCGCCGTATTCGACAAAAACATCGTTACCGTACCTCGAACGGTAAACCGACCTTTTCAAGCCTTCCCGCAGCCGCAGATTGAGAAATGCGAACTCAGCGGATAGTTGCCTGTCGTCGAGCTTTTCATCGGTCACAAGTGGCGACGAGCCGGTTTCCACAAGCCCGACATATCTGTTTGTATCGCGTTCGTTTGACCAACGCCTGTCGATACCGTCAAACGAATGGGCGGAGACGCCGAATCCGAAAACCGGTTCCAGCCTCCAGTATTTGTTGTTGTGTTTTGATTCAAACCCGGGTCTGGCGAAGTTGGAGATCTCGTACTGTTCGTATCCCGCGGCGCCAAGCTCTTTTTGCATCAGCTTATACATTTCGCCGGCGAGATCTTCATCGGGGGCCGGTTGCCGTTTGGAACTAACTTGTTCCGCGAGAGGTGTTCCCTCGTGGATTTCAAGGATATAGAGCGAAAGGTGTTCCGGTTCCAACGCGATGGCCTCGCGCAAATTTTTACGCCAGGCATCGAGCGTTTGGTTTGGCAGTCCTGCGATCAGGTCGAAACTGATATTTGAATAGCCGGAGGCGCGGAGCATCGAGAACGTATCGCGGGCGTCAGTGGCATCATGACCGCGCGCCAACAACTTGAGCGCGTGATCGTCAAAAGTCTGCACTCCAAATGATGCGCGGTTTACACCCAACATTCTAAACTCATCGAGATTCTCACGCGTGACCGTTCCGGGGTTCATTTCGAGCGTAAACTCGGCATTGTCCCGAATATCAAAAATTTCGTGAATAGATTCCACGATTTTTTCGAGTTGTTTGGGTGTCAGGAGGGAAGGTGTGCCGCCGCCAAAATATATCGTGTCGGCAACGCGGCCTTTATGCTCCGCGGATGCGATCTCGCCAGCAAGCGCGCTTACATACCGGTCTACCGCCTTGGAGCCGCGATAGATGTCGGTCGCAAAATCACAGTAGGAGCAACGCGATTTGCAGAAGGGAATATGAATATAAATTCCCGCTCTCATTGTTAGATGGTCTTGGTTTTAACCTTTCGCGTCGAGCAGGTCTTCGAGCGAGGTCTTCCAGGACTCCTCCATTTCAGCGACCCCGGAGGTGATCACCTGTTCTCTGTTCACACTGATGGAAAGCGAACTTCCTTCTACCCGTCCGATTACCGAAAACGGACACCCGTGGGAGGCGGCAATGTCTTCTATGTCCGCGCGGTTTTTTTCCGGAAACGATATCACGATCCTTGATGGCCATTCGCCAAACACGGCCTCGCAGGCACCGCCGCCCGCACTTTCGATCTCAACGGAAGCACCGTTTGCCTCGTCGTTCAGAGAGGAAAAACACTGTTCCGCCAGGGTGATCGCCAATCCGCCATCGGAACAGTCGTGCGCCGAATTGATCAGCATCTTGTCGGCCAGATCGAGACAGGTTGCCTGAACCCGCTTTTCGGTTTCGAGATCTATAGTCGGAACTTTTCCGATTGCGATCATCTCCTCGGTCGTCATGCCGAGAACCGTTTGTGCGAACTCCCCGCCATCCAGGATTGCCGTATCGGGTCCAAGGATCGCGATCACATCGCCTTCGTTCTTAAAACCCTGCGTAACGATTTTTCTGACGTCTTCAATCACACCGACCATCCCGATGGTCGGGGTAGGCAGGACACCATCTCCGTCAGTTTCGTTGTAAAAGGAGACATTGCCCGAAATCACAGGAGTTTCGAACATTTCACATGCCTCTTTCATCCCGTCGATAGTCTCCGAAAAAGCCCACATTATTTTCGGCCGTTCCGGTGACGCGAAGTTGAGACAATTTGTAACGGCGATCGGTTTTGCACCGACGCAAACGTTGTTTCTCGCCGCCTCGGCAACCGTTAGCTTGGCTCCTTCCTTTGGATTGATGGCGGAGACACGACCGTTTCCGTCCAGGCACATGGCGACGGCGCGCCGGGTTTCCTTTATCCTAACCACGCCCGCATCGGCGCCGGGCAGCACGGCTGTATTTGTGCGGACCATGTGGTCGTACTGCTCGTAAACGAATCTTTTTGAACAGATATTGGGGGCGCTTAGGAGCGTCCTCAAGTCAGCGTCGAAATCCCGTTCGTCGAGGGTCGCCGCATCCGGGAGCACGACCGCCGGATTATCGGGAATCCCGGGTTTGGCCATCGGGCGTTCGTAAAGCGGGGCTTCGTCCG
>JAOTWT010000133.1 GCA_029862725.1 Acidobacteriota bacterium
TTCCTTTGGCATCAGGTTTGCCATTTTCATTGAAAAGACGTTTGGCCTTTTCTGCTCCAGAAGAGAAGCGCTCTTGCCCTGTTTCTTTGCGGTTTCGAATTCCTGTTTTGCCGCTTCGCGTTCTTTGATCTTCGCGATGATCACTTCGTCTCCGATCCGCATCCGCATCGAGTAGACTGCCGCCCGCGTCGAGGCAGGGAAGATATAATTCGCGTTGATCGGTCGCGTGCCCTCGTTTCGATATTTTTGAGTCACTTTTACATCGGCGATCACCCCGGCGACGGCAATATCGACATTTGTGTCTTTGAGCGGCAAGTGA
The DNA here is from genome assembly GCA_029862725.1 of Acidobacteriota bacterium. Lineage (GTDB taxonomy): Bacteria > Acidobacteriota > Blastocatellia > Pyrinomonadales > Pyrinomonadaceae > Aridibacter. The sequence continues at coordinate 320 of JAOTWT010000133.1, forward strand.
TCTACCGCCGGATCGCCGGTGACAAAGAAGTACGGGGAAAGCGATCTGTCGTCATCCTCCTGCGCGGCGGCAAAAGCGGCAAAGGAAAGGACGGCAAGTGTTGCCAAAAGTAATCGGCGGGTGGATTGGAATTGCGCATTTTGCATAGCTTTTACTCCCGTGTTTCAAATTGTTCAGGTTAAGTCGACCCCATCTTATTTTGCCGCGGGAAGCGGAGTAAGGCATCGCGCCACACTTTGGCGCAGTAATACCCTCAGGTCCGTGTGTGCCCCGCCACCCTTTAGTAGAGAAGCGGCATTCGACGGCTTTGAACGTCGATAGTTGCGGGCGGGAGTCAGGAGTCAGGATTCAGTCGCCGGCGCTTGCCGAGAAAGTTCAGAGCCTTGTTTTCTAATCCGGGCAGGCAGATGCGCCTAACGTGTGTATCTAAATAAAAAACGGGAAACCGGTGGCGAATGTGGCGATTCCGGGTGTATCCTGACATCGGAAAAAGCGTCATGAACGAACATGCGAATACAAATCAGCACTTGGAAGCAGCTCCGCGAATGGCTCTATTTCTCCCAATCGCATATCTGATCCATCTGGGCGAGGAATGGTTCGGGGGCATTCTTGAATGGTTTCCAATAGCAATGGGTTACGAGGTCAGCGTCGAACGATTCTTGATCATAAACTCGACCGCCTTTGTGATATTTATCATCGGGACCCTGGCGGCGGTAAGCCTTCCGCGGATGACGTGGTTCGCGGCAACCTCTGCTGCGTTGCTTGGCCTTAACGGCGTGGTTCATACCCTTGCGACAATCGTCTTTGGTTTTTATTCCCCGGGCACGGTTACAGGGGTGCTGCTTTATATCCCTTTAAGCCTTCTGCTCCTTCGGTCGTTGTCGACGCGGCTTTCCGGGGGTGTCTTCGCCGCCTCGATCATATTCGGCGTATTGCTGCACGGGCTTGTTTATTTTATCGCCCGTATCCAGATATCCTAGTTTTTGCTGACCGAAGACGCTCCGGACGTATCCTTTCTGCGGTTCAACGATGTACCGGACAATGCTCGCCCCCGAAGCGTCGATATCGAGTATTCCGGAAACATTCACCTTCGCGCTGTTAGCACCGTTCAAATTGCATTCGGCGGGTTGCCGGCTGAGAACTAGCCGCGGATCAACGCCGTGCATAGTAGGATTCAGGATTCAGGATTCAGGATTCTGAATCCTGAATCCTGAGATCTTTCGCATTGATCCGCGGCTTCTGGCCTAAGCGGGTTATAATCGCTCGATGGCAACCTATAATTGGTCAGAAATAAAAGCCTGGGGTGTCCATGTCTTCACCGCCAGCGGTATTCTCGCCGGTTTTATGGCAGTCGTCGCCATCACAAACCGTGACTGGCGTACGGCGATGGCGTGGCTTCTCGCGGCGCTTCTGATCGACGGTATCGATGGTACGCTGGCTCGAAGATTCAAGGTCAAAGAAGTACTTCCAACGGTTAACGGCAAGTTGATCGATACAGTTGTCGATTTTACGAACTACGCCGTTGTACCTTCCTATTTCGTTTTTGTGACGGAACTCGCGGGCGTCTGGAGTCTGCCCGCGGCGCTGCTCATACTTCTCGTTTCAGCGGTTTACTACGGATTGGAAGGTATGGTCTCAGACGATTTCTACTTCGTGGGATTCCCCGTGATGTGGAATGTATTCGTCTTCTATCTTGTGTTTGTATTCTCACTTTCGGAGTTGGGAAACGCCATCCTGATCGTCGTCTTCGCCGCACTCCACTTCGTTCCGGTTAAATTTGCATACCCTTCGCGGGCGACACGTTTCAAGCTGCCGACGCTCATTGCAACCGCCACGATTCTGATCCTGATGCCGTTAATCGTATGGCTTTACCCCGCTACGCCTTATTTTTTGAAATGGCTGGCGATCATAAATCTCGCCTATTTCGGCTTTCTTGCCGTCTTCGACACTTTTCGAACAACTGAAGGAGACAAATCCATCCACGAAGAGCCCAAAGATCACTAAGAAATAAAATTGAAAGGGGGTGGCGAAACAAAAAGGGGTATATGAGTGAAGGGGCACCGCTTTTCAACTATCATTTATCATCGATCGGCTTCGATATTTCGTCATTTGACTCTCTTGTGATGATCATTCGAAAGAGAATCGATAGCCGGTTACTCAAAATTGACAGATGTTCAATGACAAATGACGGGCCGCCCCGTCACTCGTCACCTGTCAATTCGTACACATCCACCAACCTCTCGATCATCTGCCTCTGCCGCTCAGCGCCGGAGTTGGTCTCGGCCTCGACGAGGATATAGTTCCAGCCATGCCGCCCCGAATATATCGAAAGCGAGCCGTCGTCCGGATTGGGAGGCTTCTTTTGCAGCGCGATATTAAAATCCCAGGTTTCAGGTTTATGGCCCAAAAGCTTCCTAAAAAGCGCCTCGTTTGTGACCAGAAAAAAGTTGTCCAAATCTTCTTTGCCGAAAAAGAGGCCCTTTTCGCTCGATCTCCATTCCTGGCCGCCGTGGGTATAAGAGCCGAGGCTGAACCCGCGGTCCGAGTTGTTGTGGACGGAGACTAGCGCACCTTTTTCAGCGGGCTTTATCATTTCCAGAAGCTCCCTTGAAAAGCGCAGCACTTCCGGAACCAGCACAAAAAAGTCCTCAAAAACGGGCCGGCCCCAGTCGCATGCGCTTTCCCTTCGTTCGCCCTCGGTGACCACATCGAAGCAATTCCGACGGCGCACGTCTTTTGTAACGCCCGCCGATGTAAAAAAACGGTTGGGATCGATCCGGTATTCGTGATTGTTATACTTGAAATAGAGGTGTCGCGCGGGCTGGCCGTTGCGGTTTGAGACGAGTTCGAAAAGCTCGCCGCCGCGTTGTCCGATCACTTCTTTGGCGACCTTCAGGCCGGTTTGCTCATCGTGATGGAGCGAGACAAATTTGAGGGTGTGATCCGGCGTTCTGACGCCCACGTATTTGTTGACGACAACCGGGGTGTCGAAGATCTTCAGTTCGTACGATTTGGATCGCAAAAGGGCTTGTGGATATGCGGTCCCCGCGGCGGCAAGACACAACAACAGGCATGTGAGACTTTGCTTGGCACTTTTCATGGAATTAATATACTCGCCAGTCGATAAGGAATCTAACGGGAACGGACCTTATATGATCGATTGATTCACTTATCATTTATCAGGGTTCATTTGTCACTTGGGAGAATTCGTGTCAGAAGCACCGGGCAAGTTCTCAGAGGCTGATTTTCGCGGATCGGAAGTTTCGGAAAAAGGCTGTGATCAATCAAAAACATTGAACCCTTTCGATAATTGATCGCTGATAATGAAAAGACTCCTCCGGGGGTGACTGCCGTCACTGCCGGGTCTACCACCCCTCGTATACCCTCAACCAAAGAAATTGACCGGACAAAGTGCTTCACAAATGGAAAAATTGAATATTAGCTACGCATGCGGCGTGAGCGACAGGCCACTCCTCGGCATCACGATCGGCGAGATCTTCGACCGCATCGCTGTGAGATACGGTGACAATGATGCCTTAATCTCGCGGCACCAGGATATCCGTTATTCCTACAGCGAGTTGAAAGAGAAAGTCGACGAATGTGCACGCTCCCTGAGCACCCTCGGGCTTAAAAAGAGCGATCGGATCGGTATCTGGTCCAACAACCGCGCCGAATGGCTGATCACACAACTCGCCTCCGCCAAGCTGGGTGCGATCCTCGTCAACATAAACCCTGCTTACCGGCTTCACGAACTGGAGTTCGCGCTCAAACAATCCGCGTGCAAATTCATTGTTATCGAGGATCGCTTCAAGTATTCCGATTACACCGGGATGATGTACGACGTGGTTCCCGAACTAAAGGAGAGCGAGCCGGGAAAACTCGATTCGAAAACGCTTCCCGAATTAACGGCAGTGATCCGCATTCATCCCGAGCCGTCGCCGGGCATGTTGACCTGGAAACAGATGCTGGGATTCGCCGACGGCAAATCGGCCGCCCAGCTTTCGAAATTCCAGGAAGGCCTTTCATTCGATGATCCGATCAATATCCAGTACACAAGTGGTACGACGGGTATGCCAAAGGGTGCCACATTAAGCCACCACAACATCCTGAATAATGGATTTATGGTCGCTGAAAACATGGAACTCACCGACCGCGACCGGTTGGTACTCCCGGTACCGCTCTACCATTGCTTTGGCATGGTGCTCGGTAATCTGGGAGCGATCACGCATGGAGCGACCCTGATCTACCCCGGCGAGGGCTTCGATGCGGGATCTGTTCTTAAAGCCGTTCATGAAGAAAAAGCGACTGTCCTTTTTGGCGTCCCGACGATGTTCATCGCAGAACTGGAGCACCCCGATTTCAAGGAATTCGACCTCGAAAGCCTTCGTACGGGAATTATGGCGGGTGCGCTCTGCCCGGTCGAAGTGATGAAAAAGGTCAACACGCTGATGCATATGGAAAAGGTCGAGATCGCCTATGGAATGACCGAGACGAGTCCCGTAAGTACCCAGACACGGGCCGACGCCCCGTTTGAAAAACGCGTCAGTACGGTCGGGAAGGTTCTGCCGCACACCGAGGTGAAGATCGTCGATCCGGAAACAAACCGCGTTGTCGCGATCGGCGAGACCGGAGAGCTTTGCACCCGTGGGTATTGTGTGATGCTTGGTTACTGGAATGACGAAGAAAAGACCCGTGAGACGATCGACGAGGCCCGGTGGCTACACACCGGCGACCTCGCGACGATGGATGAAGAAGGTTATATCAGTATCGTCGGCCGGATCAAAGACATGGTCATAAGGGGAGGCGAGAACATATACCCACGCGAGATAGAGGAATATTTGTACGGTAATCCCAAGATCGCTGCCGTGCAGGTAATAGGCGTACCGGATGAGAAATTCGGTGAGGAACTGATGGCCTGGATCAGGCTCCATGAAGGAACCGTCGCGGATGCGGACGAGATCAGGGATTTCTGCAAGGGAAATATTGCCCACTATAAGATCCCTCGCTACATAAAGTTCACCGATGAATTCCCGATGACCGTAACCGGGAAAGTCCGCAAAGTGGAAATGCGCGAGATCAGCGTAAAAGAACTCGGGCTTTAGGGCCGGGAAACGGCAGACTGTTTGTGCCTCTGCGGCAATTCCTGTTATGTAGAACTGTTGGAATACACTCACGTAGAAGGCGGGTGCCCCATATGATGCTGGAACCACTTCCAAAAAAACGCGTCGCCGCGGTTATCGGTCTGAGTTGGCTATCGATGATCGGAACCGACTTCTTGCTTCATGGCGGTCTGATGGCGCGATTCTATATCGAGCCGGGCGGATTTCTTCTTCCGCCGGAACAGGCTTTTAATCTGATCCCCCTCGGGTACCTTTCGTTTCTTTTATTGGCGTGCCTGCTTGTTTGGCTGATGCGGCTCCTAAAACTAAGCGGCGCAAGGCAGGGTTTACTATTCGGTCTCAAACTCGGCGCATTTGTATGGGGAGCGCTGGTACTTGGATTGCTTTCAATCACAAGCGCGGACCCATATCTGCTTGCCGGCTGGTTTGTCGGTCAAACCGCGGAGCTTGGGATCGCCGGAGCGTTTGCGGGCAGCGCATTCTCAGGAACAAAATTGGGGCGGCTGTTTGGGGCTGTAATTCTGCTGATCATTGCTTGCGCCGTAATCACAATTATCCTCCAAAGCACAGGCCTTGCCCCGGCGATCAAACGAGTGTGAAACGGCTAATAGTCATCGGTGCGGGGCAGGATCTCCGCGTCTTTGCTTGAGCGCCTCATTGATCAGGAGTCTTTCCTCGACATTTTGGCGGTCGATCAACCCCACCAGCGATCCGCCTTCGATAACAACCGCAAGGTCCTGTTCGCCGGGGGCGATTTTCTGCAAGAGCTCCTGGAGTTTCATATCCATCCCGACGATCACAAAGTCGCGTTGCATGAACAACGAAACCGGTGCGTCCCGGCCCCGTTCGGACAGCCCCTTGATGATCTCGTTCCTGCTCAGGACGCCGACCGGTTCGTTCTCCTCGGTGATCAGGAAATGGGTCTCCTGACTGTCCAGGAGTGAGTCCACCGCGCGTCCGAGGGTGTCATCCGGATTGAGAACCGTGAACTTATGCATCAATGCGTCTTTCACCCTTAAGCCCGCGAGCAAAGCCTTTGTTTTTTCAAAGGCGGCTTCGCGGGCGGCTCCCAGATAGACAAATAGACCTATAAAAACGAGCCAGAAATTAAAGAAGAAACCCAGGAATACGAATAGGATTGCCAATGATTGGCCGATACCCGCGGCGATCTGAGTCGCCAGAACTTTGTCGAGCCTGAACGACAGGAGTGCCCTCAATATTCTTCCCCCGTCCATCGGAAATGCGGGAATCAGGTTAAAAACAAAGAGCACCGTGTTGGCGACGAACAAGCCAAAAACGAACGGAATCTCCAACGATCCGTTTTCAAGGGCCGACGCACGAAGACCGGGGAATTGTCCCGAGATTCCAAGATAGACCGCGATAATGACAGCGATTCCGGCGTTTACGAGGGGTCCCGCCACCGCAACAGCCAGCTCCTGCGCGGGTTTGTCCGGCATGCTTTCCAGGCTCGCAACACCGCCTATCGGGTAGAGCGTGATGTCCCTTGTGGTTATGCCATAACGGCGCGCCGTAAGTGCGTGACCGAATTCATGCAGGACGACGCAGAGAAAAAGCGCGAGGATAAACAGGATTCCGCGAATCCCGGCTTCGATGCCGTTGCCCGCGTTAAAATGGAGGAGAAAGATCCATCCGATGATGATCCAGAAGGTCCAGTGTATGAAAACATCAATCCCGGCAAATCGTCCCAATTTGATTGACCAGTGTTTCGTCATGTAGTCAGTCCAGTCCAGCCCATCCTTTTATTCTAAACCATTCTAACTTGACCGATCGTCAAAGTCCCTGACGCGGAGCCGATCGTGAGCGCATACCGCGAGGAGCCTCGGTTGAGTCCGAACTCTAACAGGAATGAAGGAGATGAAAGGGATAACTCGGGCGACCGATCAGAACCGTCGGCGGTGGCCGATGACATCAGAAGGGATTCAGAGCGCACAATTCAGGAGCAGGCGTAAGCCTTGGAACTCAGGCCTCCAATAAATCAACTCTGAACCTTGCAACTCACACTTTGACCCATAGTTGATCCTTGATTGATGAACTGACGAATTCATCTAAATGCTCATCGTCCAACGATCTCCTCCAGTGCCTGTTGCGCCCGCTTATATTCAGGATCAACTTCGAGTGCTTTTCGATA
>JAOTWT010000134.1 GCA_029862725.1 Acidobacteriota bacterium
GGTTCGAGGAAATATGGTTGTTCTAGCATTTGCAGAGTCGGTTCAAATCCTGCCGGATTTTGCTTTGGTTGTTCACGTCCTTCTCATTCTGTTGATGATCTGGGTCCTGAACAGGACGTTTTTTCGTCCGATCAACCGCGTGATTTCGGCGAGACAAAAAGTCCATGGCGGAAGGTTTACCGAAACGGAAAAGATGCTTGAGTCGGCGTCGGAAAAAGAGAAGCAGTTTACGGACGAATTGCTCGCCGCGCGAAACGAGGGATACGAGTTGATCGAGGGCGAGCGGGAAAAGGCCGTTGCTGTCAGACAAGAAAAGGTTTCGGCTGCTAAAGCCGAAATCGCGGCGCAAAAGGAAAGCGAGCTTAAGGAATTGTCGAAGGTGACAGAGTCGGCGCGTAAGGAAATCTCCAAAGAAGCTGAGAAGCTCGCGGAAGAAATCAGCGCAAACCTCATAAGAACGGTTTGACGGCGATTGGTATTTGGTTGGTTATGTTGGCATTTTTTAAAGGTGTGGTAATAGCGCTGGCCGAATCGGGCGGGCAAGGCGGAGGCGCCGGCGATTCCTGGTACGTGCGAGTTGAACCCTATCTCAACTATCCGGGATTTGAGTTTTGGCGGTTTTTCAACCTGATCGTTTTTGTCCTGATAATGATCTATCTGTTGCGCAAGCCGCTTGGGGAAGCGTTTAAGGCCAAGCGGGAAGTGATCAGGGCAGAATTGATCAAAGCCGAAAAAGAAAAGAAAGAGGCGGAGGCAAAACTCGCAGAGGCGGAGGCCAAACTTGCAGTGGTAGGGGCCGAAAAAACCACTATTCTCGAAAATGCAAAAGCGGAAGCAGCGGCGGAGCGGAAGCGAATCGAAAGGGAAACCGAGAATGACATCGGGCGTGTGAGTGCCCAGGCGGCGACGGAAATTGCTCGCAAAAGTGCGCAGGAACGTGCTCAGTTAATGAGGTTTTCCGCCCGCGAAAGCGTAAGCCGCGCCGAAGAAAAGATTAGAAAATCGATGACGCCACAGGTCGACGCCGATTTGGTTAGGTCGAATATCGAATCGATCGGAGGGCTTAAATAGTATGGGAGTGGAAACTATCGCTCGTCGATACGCGAGTGCCCTGGCTGACGTCGCGATCAAATCCGGGCGAACCGAAGAAATCACTTCGGAGCTCAATTCGTGGCAGAAACTCATCGATTCGAGCCAGGAACTCAATACTGCATTTGGGAATCCCTCGATTGCACACGCCAGCAAGGAAAAGGTTTTAGAGTCACTGATCGCGCGTTCAAAACCGTCGGTGATGACCGCCAACTTTTTGCGGGTGCTTTTGAGAAATTCACGATTGACGGCACTTCCGTTTATTGCTGCCAAGTTTTCGGATGAACTTGAGGAAAGAAGCGGAAATGTTTCCGGGTCGGTCGTGTCGGCAAGAGAACTCAGCGAGCGTGAAAAGACGGCATTTGCTGAAAACCTCAAGAAGGCGACAGGTAAAAATGTCAGGCTGACGTTTGAAATTGATCCGGAGTTGATTGGCGGAGCGGTCACACGAGTTGGATCGACGGTTTTTGACGGTTCGATCAGGACTCAGCTCATACAACTGGAAGAATCGATGATAAAGAACTGACATACGCAGGTTTGATCGCCGGCAGAATTTAAGATGATCTTTTTTAGAACCGTTGATTTGAAAACTGTTCTTTAGCCTGATTTTAGAGATTAGAAAGAAAAAGATGGAAGCAATTAAAGCAGACGAAATAAACGAGATAATTCGCGCGCAGATTGAGAACTTTGACGCGAGCATGACTGTCGCCGAAGTTGGTACGGTTATCAAGGTCGGTGACGGTATCGCCGAGATCTACGGCCTCGAGAAGGTTATGGCAGGAGAACTCCTCGAGTTCCCGCATGATGTTCGCGGCCTGGCGCTAAACCTCGAGGAAGATAAGGTCGGTACAGTTTTGTTCGGCGACTTCCAGAAGATCAAGGAAGGGGACGAAGCGAAGAGATCCGGCAGGATCATGAGTGTTCCCGTGGGAGAAGCTCTAATCGGCCGAGTCGTCGACGCTCTCGGTAATCCGATCGACGGGCAGGGAGAAGTCATCACCGACGACTACAACCCGATCGAGAGAATTGCTCCTGGCATCATTGACAGGCAACCGGTTTCCGAGCCTCTTCAGACCGGACTTAAGGCGATCGACTCGATGGTACCGATCGGCCGGGGCCAGCGCGAACTGATCATCGGCGACCGCCAGACGGGTAAGACTGCTGTTGCCATCGATACGATCATCAACCAGAAGGGCAAAGACGTTATCTGTGTCTACGTCGCGATCGGCCAGAAGCAGTCAACTGTCGCGCAGGTCGTCGACAAGCTCAAAGAATTTGGCGCGATGGATTACACGATCGTCGTCTCGGCGACGGCTTCTGACCCGGCGGCGATGCAGTACCTGGCACCTTACACGGGGGTCGCGATGGGTGAGTACTTCCGCGACAACGGACGTCACGCGGTCACGATCTACGACGACCTTTCGAAACAAGCTGCCGCTTACCGTGAGATCTCTTTGCTTCTGCGAAGACCTCCTGGCCGCGAAGCATACCCCGGAGACGTTTTCTATCTTCACTCAAGGCTGCTTGAAAGGGCTGCGAAGATGTCCGAAGCAAGGGGGGGCGGAAGCCTCACAAGCCTGCCGATCATCGAAACACAGGCGGGAGATATCTCGGCTTATATTCCGACCAACGTTATTTCGATTACCGACGGACAGATATTTCTTGAAGCGGATTTGTTCAACTCGGGCATTCGTCCCGCGATCAACGTGGGAAACTCCGTATCCCGTGTCGGCGGTGCGGCGCAGGTCAAGGCGATGAAGCAGGTGGCCGGAACCCTCCGTATCGACCTCGCCCAATACCGTGAATTGGCGGCATTTGCACAATTCGGCTCCGATCTCGACAAAGCCACACAAGCCCAGCTTGAACGCGGAAAGCGGCTGACCGAGATTCTGAAGCAGGGTCAGTATCGGCCGATGCCGGTTGAAAATCAGGTTCTGATTATCTGGTCGGCGACGAACGGTTATGTTGACGACGTTGCGGTTGAGGACCTGAAAAGGTTTGAAACAGAATTGTTCGAGTTTATGTCGAACTCGAATCCGGCAACCGTCCAGGCACTCCGCGAAAAAGGAAAGATTGACGACGATCTAAAGGCCGAATTGACCGAAGCGCTGCAGGACTTCAAGAAGACACGCTGGAACGGCGGGACTGAAGAAGCAGAAACAGCAGAAACAAAAGAAGCGGAAACCGCGGAAGCCGTGGAAACCGGAGAAAGTAGCGAAACCGAGGCTGCGGGAGCATAGTTAAGTTTCAAGTTCGAGACTTCAAGTTTTAAGTTCCGGCTTCCGGGCTGAACTTGGAACGTGAAACCTGAAACATGAAACTTTGAAAATTTATGGCAAGTTTGTTGGACATGAGGCGGAGGATAAAATCCGTCAAGAACACTCAGCAGATCACCAAGGCAATGAAAATGGTTGCCGCGGCCAAGCTCAAGCGCGCGCAGGACCGTGTGACGGCGGCAAGACCATACGCTGTCAAGATGGGCGAGGTGCTTGGCAGTCTGAGTTCAAAGGTAGCGGGCGAGTTCTCACACCCCCTTCTGGACCAGCGCGGGGACGAAAGTTACCTGATTGTACTGGTGACTGCAGATAAGGGGCTTTGCGGCGGCTTTAACGCGAATTTGATCAAGACGACGGCGAAATTTCTCGCGGCCAACACCGACAAGAATACGGCGATGGTCCCGGTCGGACGAAAGGGCCGGGATTATTTTCGCAGCCGGGATATCGGGTTCACCAAAGAGTATGTCGGGATGACCGGCCAGGGTCAGGTGAAATTGTCCGATGCCAGGGAAATCTCCGATCACATCGTCGGCAAGTTTATCGAAGATGAGACGATCGACAAGGTATTCCTTGTGTTTACTGAGTTTAGGACGGTTATCTCGCAATACGTTAGAGTCGAACAGCTTTTGCCGATTGCCAAGATTTCAGGCCAGGACGAAGCAGAAAATAACGGAACTGACGCGGAATATATTTATGAGCAGCCGCCGGCACAGATTTTTGGGAAACTGCTTCCGAAGCAGGTCGAGACCCAAGTATACCGGGCAATGATTGAGTCCGTCGCTTCCGAGCAGGGGGCAAGGATGACAGCAATGGATTCGGCGTCAAAAAATGCCGGGGAATTGATCGATACCCTTACACTGAACATGAACAGGATCCGGCAGGCGGATATCACGAGGGAGATCATCGAAGTTGTTTCTGGCGCCGCAGCCGCCCAGTAAGACTTACAAAACCAGGGTCCCAAAGCAGGCGTTTATTTGAAATCGATATTGGTTTCCTATATTCTCAGCCTGCTTTTTTCATTTTAGACCACAAAATCAAGGAGCATCGTTATGAACATACTTGGCGGGATCGGCGGATTGCTGGTATTGGTTGGATGGATTTGGGCGATCGTAAACGGTTTTCAGAAAAGCGGCGCTCTTTGGGGCGTTGTCAACATAATACCTTTTCAGCCTTTGATCGGAATTATATCGGCCGCAATGAGCAAGATCAGCTGGACGCCAGTTCTGCTGATGATCATTGGCGCCGTGCTTTCAGCTGTTGGAAGCGCAATTTCGTTCTAGAAGGCGAATGGACAAACTCTCAGGTGATTTTTGGCACGGACGAATCGCTCGTTACGTGCCGCTTGTTTTGGTTGCCGCGACAGTTCTCTTTCTTTCGACGAACGAGGCCTCATCGGTCGGGACTTCGAGGTTTATCAGGCCCTTTTTGGAGTATCTGTTTCCAACCGCAGATGAATCAACGCTCGCTTCTTATCATGGGGCAATAAGAAAGGTTGCGCACTTGTTTGAATACGCGGTGCTTGCGATCGTGGCGGCGCGGGCCTATCGTCATTCATCGAAAGTATATCTGCACGGGTTTTGGAGTGCTGCCTCGCTTGCGACCGTTCTTGTCGTTGCGTCCGCCGACGAATTTAATCAGAGCTTAAATCCTCTCCGAACCGGTTCGGCTTTCGATGTCGCTATTGATGTCGCGGGCGGGTTGATAGGAGTGATAGCGGTTACTCTGGCGATACGGTTTTTTGGGATGGGCTCTAAAGCAGGGGCCGGTTCCACCTGACATTGAATCTTTTGTAACTGACCATAGTTGTGCGTTATTATCGAACTAACTATATAAAGACTGCGTATAAATAGCGGTAGCCGCAGAAAGAAAGGAGATAAAAATGGGAATTTGGGACAAGGTAAAGAACGAGGCATTAAACCAGTTTATTGAGGTCATCGAGTGGCTCGATGACTCGAAGGAAACAATCCTCTATAGGTTTCCTGTACATGGTCAGGAGATCAAGAACGGGGCCCAGTTGATTGTCAGGGAATCGCAGTCTGCGGTTTTTGTCTATTCGGGGCAGGTCGCCGATGTCTTCGGACCGGGCAAGTACACGATCGATGGCGGGAATACACCGATACTATCCAAACTCGGTGCGTGGATGCACGGATTTAATTCTCCTTTTAAGGCGGAGGTTTATTTCGTTAACACAAAGCAATTCACCGACATGAAATGGGGTACCTCAAACCCGATCATGCTTCGCGACGACGATTTCGGAATCGTTCGGCTGCGCGCGTTCGGGGCGTACTCGATGAAAGTTGCAGACCCTTCCACTTTTGTGAAGGAAGTCGCCGGTACCAACGCGCATTTTGAAACCGACGACATTGAAGGCCAGCTTAAACGCGCTATCGTTACCGAGTTTTCGGATGCCATCGGGGAAATGAAGATCCCGGCGCTCGATCTCGCCGCGCAGTATAAGGAAATCGGAGAGGCGATTAGGGATAAGATCAATACCGATTTCAAGGGCTACGGACTTGAGGTCACAAAGTTCTACGTTGAAAATGTTAGCCTCCCGAAAGAAGTCGAAGAAGCGATGGACCGGCGCGCCTCGATGGGAGCGCTTGGGGATGCCCAGAAATACGCACAATTCCAAGCCGCCGATGCGATGGTGGAGGCGGCCAAGAACGAAGGCGGCGGTGCCGGACTCGGTGCCGGACTCGGTGCCGGATTCGCGGTTGGAAATCAGATGGCCAATGCGTTTGGCGGCGGCGGACAGCAGCAGGACGCAGCCGGAGGCCAGGGATCGAGCCAGACCGTAGCCTGTCCGAATTGCAACAAACCGAATTCTTCAACGGCAAAATTCTGTGCGGAATGCGGCGGAAAGATGGAAATCGCGAAAGTGCCGTGTGTGAAATGCGGCGCCGAGTTGCGAGAGGGAGCAAAATTTTGTTCCGAATGCGGTTCAAGCCAGGAAAAACAGAAGTGTACGAAGTGTGAAGCAGAACTCGCGCCCGGAGCGAAGTTTTGCGCGGAATGCGGCGAGTCTTCGGTTGCGGAAGAACCGACCGAATAGGACGTTCGGATTATTGACCGCTTTGAAAGGACGAGAGGTGTTTTACTCTCGTCCTTTTTGTGGTTAAATCCAAGCAATCGGAAATTGTTTAGCGAAAGGTTCGGCTGAGAAGTTGAAATCTCGAGACTTAGGTTTTCAGGAGACAAAATAAAGAAATGGCGATTAGTCCCGAACTATTGGAGATCTTGCGGTGTCCGAAGTGCAAGTCGGAGGTGAAACTCAAGGAAGACCAAAGCGGCTTGAAGTGCCAAAACGAAGAGTGCGGACTCGTTTATCCGGTGCGCGATGAAATCCCGGTGATGCTGATTGACGAGGCGACGAAGGAATAGTACGCATGAAGCGTTCCGATATATGGAGATCGACTGGAAATCAGTTGAGAAAATACTCGTCGTCCGGTTGAGATCCATCGGCGACACCGTCCTTACGACTCCCACGCTTATTGCTCTCCGCGAGTTTCTCCCAAATGCACGGATCGACGTACTTCTCGAAGATTGGGTTGCTCCGGTTCTGGAAGGTTTTCCCGCCGCGGACGAAATACTTACCGTCAAAAATTCGGGTGGCGACCGAACCCGCGTCGCATTAAATATAAGAAAGAGAAAATACGATGTCGCCGTCAACCTGCATGGCGGCACCAGCGCCGGATTTCTGACTCGAGCCTCTGGTGCCAGACACAGAATCGGCTACCGTGGATACCAGTATGCTTTCCTATATAACAAGAAGTATCCTTCCCCGTCTGAATTTTGGAACCGGACGATAACCCACTCCGCGGAGAACCAGATCGCTCTTCTTGGTTTCGCCGGTGTTCCCGTAAAACCCTGCCCGAAGACGAGTCTAACGGTAACTGACGAGGCCAGATCCAGGATCGTTTCGAGGCTGAATACCTCAGGTGTCGATGTCGAAGGCAGCTCCTTTGCATTGATCCACCCCGGCGCGGCTTATGATACAAAGCGATGGTCAGCCGAAAAATACGCCTCCGTTGTCAAATACCTTGAGAACCGCGGGATGTCTCCAGTCGTCGTTTTTACGGATGCGGAAGCAAGGATTGTCCGGCAGATTGAATCGGCTCTTGGGAGAGGGGTCAACAAGTGCTCCGGTTTAAGTCTCCCGGAAGTGACGGCACTTGCTTCAATATCCTCGCTCTTTGTCGGAAACGACAGC
>JAOTWT010000135.1 GCA_029862725.1 Acidobacteriota bacterium
ATCGTTCAGCCGGAAACAGATATCGATAAAACAACTGTCGGATAATGCCTTCGCCCCAAAAACTTCCGCTACCCTTATCAGACCCTTGTGCCGGACGTGTAAAGACCCTCGTACCTGCGGATGCGGTTTCGCAGCCAGGCGGCCTTCACGGTCCTTCCGGATCATCACAGCATCGTCCGCAATCAATCTGGCTCCCCGTTTCAGGAGCGTAAGTGCTACAGATGACTTGCCCGATCCGGCCTCTCCCAGCAAAAGAATTCCGACCCCACACTTTTCCAGCGCTACACCGTGAATCTGGAATTGAGGGCTTATCTTTTCTTCCATGGAGCAAGCCGGCTTTATGCCTGAATATTTATTTGACGGACCAGCCCCAACCCGCGTCCGGTCTTTTGAAGCTGGTACCAAATAGAACGGCCCCGACTCTCATTCGGCCGCTGACGCCTCGTCGGGCGCCTCGATTTCCGAAAGTTTGACCGCTTTGTGTGAACGGTCAATTACCTTATTTTTGATCCGCAGAGCCTGCTTCTCGATCTTATCGATCGATTGCGATATCGCGAGGTACATATCGGGCAGAATCGAGGTCGCAGTCAGGACCTGATTCCGCCATTTGACGACGATCTCGCATATGTGTTCGCCACGTTCGACTTCGATGATAATATGCGCACGGTTATCATCCCTGCCAAACAAATGGGAAATCCTATCAAAATGTTGTTCAACATGTGAACGAATCGCCGGCGTAACTTCGACGTGCCGTCCCGTATACTCAAATCTCATAAATTATTTCCCTGTCCCTGAACTCGAAATCTAAACGGGACATCATGTATTAAACTACAGTTTTTCGTTCACGCGAACCCGGGATACTCATTTGGTCGCGATATTTTGCTACCGTGCGGCGCGATAATTTTACACCGCCCTTACCTAGAATTCTTGCGATCTTGTCGTCGGTCAAAGGCTTTTTGGTGTCCTCTTCCTCGATCATTTTTTTGATCTTCAACTTCAGGATCCGCGTCGATACCTCTTCACCATCCTCATTAAGCATGCCCTCGCTGAAAAACCTTCGCAGCTCGATCACACCCTGCGGCGTATGCGCATACTTACGGTTTACAACCCTCGAAATCGTCGACAAGTGCATGCCGATGTCCTCCGCCACATCTTTTAACATCATGGGTTTTATGTGCTCGACGCCATGATCCAGGAACGCCGACTGGCGCCGTACGATACACTCAACCACGCGGTAAATCGTCTGCCGGCGGTGTTCGATGTTCCGCAGAAGATCTACTGCTGAACGCACCTTATTTTTTATAAAGTCCTTTGTCTCTTTGTTTGTTTCCTGCTTACCCATCAGTTCCTGATAGGTGTGGCTTATACGCAATCGTGGGCTTCCGTTGTCGGTAAAATAAATCACATATTCGCCTTCGACCTTTTCGATATAGACTTCCGGAGACACATAGATCGGGGCTTCCGCGGTATATTCCTTGCCGGGATACGGGTTCAACACCCTGACCTTCGCAATTTCCGCATCCAATTCTTCAACCGACACACCGGTTTTTTTGGAAAGATGTTGAAGCCTGTGAGGCTGCATGTCTTCCAGGTGCTCGGCAACGAGCCGGGCGGCCAGGCTGTCGCCTTCGCCCAACGCTTCGAGCTGTGCCAAAAGGCATTCCCGCACATCAATCGCACCGCATCCGGTAGGCTCAAGCCTGAGTACGACCTGCCGGGCCTTTTCAACGATTTCCTCCGAATGTCCACAAAGCTGTGAAATTTCTTCAATCGAAGCCGCGAGCCGGCCGCGCTCCTCGAGATTGCCGACAATACACTCAGCAGCTTCCACTGTGGCATCGTCAATTTGCTGCAGGTGAATCTGCCACGTCAGGTGTTCTATAAGTGTTTCCGAGCTCGACAGGAACTGATCAAAGCTCGGCGCGTCATCTTTGTATTCGAATTCCTGCGTCCGGTAACCGGGATCGAGATAATCCTGGAACTCTCTACCGAGATCAACTTCGTCGAAAGCATCAGACGGTTCTTCCGAATCTTCTTTTTCAGCGGCTTCCTCGATTGCTTCCTTTGTATTTTCCGGCAAGTCATCGTTGTGCCCGTTTTCCGCGGGGTCGACCGCAGAGCTTTCATCCGAATCGAGGATCCCCGGATCCGAAGGAGCGTCAGCGGAGTCGAATTCGCCCTCGCTGCCGTCGGCATTCTGATCTAGTATCTTTTCAGCCAGTTCCAGAATTTCGTCGTTATTCTCGACTTCTTCCAGAATCGGGTTTTCGTCCAACTCGGCCTGAATCAACTCGCTCAACTCAAGCGTCGTCATCTGCAGCATCTCTATCCTTTGCCGCAATTGCGGCGTAAGGACCATTCTTTGCTGTAGCTTTTGGGTAAGTCGAAGTGATGACATTATTTACGTTGCCGCTTTCCTGAACTCGAAGGGTATGAATATACGAAACTCCGAGACACTTTATTATACCCGAAATGCAAGGTAAAAACGAAAATCGACAATGTTTTGGGTCCCGGCGGCACGCTTTTTGCCTCTATCGACGAGTTGCGGGAGGTATTGCCAGCCACACCGCCCTTTTTCTGTCGGGGGCGAAATAGCAAAAACCAAATGGTCTCAGGATCCGAAATCAAGAGGCTCGGCGCCGGATCCTGCATTCCGTCATGTGTTTGTGCCGGGGCATTTGGCACTAAAGGGTGAAGCGTTCGCCCAAATACAAACGCCTCACTTCTTCATCTTCGACCAGGTCTCCGGGAATTCCGCTCTTGAGTATCCGCCCTTCCGACATTATGTATGCCCGATCGGTGATTCCGAGCGTCTCGCGGACGTTATGATCGGTGATCAAAATCCCGATTCCCTGGCTCTTCAGATAAAGAATGATGTCGCGGATATCGTCGATCGCGATCGGGTCGATTCCCGCGAATGGCTCGTCGAGAAGTATGTACTCCGGGTCTGTGGCAAGACACCGCGCAATCTCGACTCTCCTTCGCTCTCCGCCGGAAAGCGAATCGCCCCGAGTATCACGGACGTGTCCGATCCCAAACTCCTCGAGAAGATCGTCGAGCCTCGAAAGCCGCGAGGGATGGTCCATGTTTCGGGTTTCCAATACCGCGAGGATATTCTGGCCGGCTGACATTTTTCGAAAGATAGAAGGCTCCTGTGGCAGATACCCGAGGCCGAGCCTGGCCCGCAGATACATCGGCAACTTCGTCACGTCGCGGTCATTTAGTGTAATCCGGCCTGTTTCGGTCCTTTCGAGACCGGTGATCATATAAAAAGTAGTTGTTTTTCCGGCACCGTTCGCCCCGAGCAGACCGACAACCTCGCCGTGTGCGACCGTAAGACTCACATCGTCCACAACGCGGCGTTTGCCATATGTTTTTTGAAGATTTTCGGCGGCGAGCTGGGCAGGCCCTGATCCGTTTCCTTTTACCACAGACAAATTATAGAGAATGCGACTAGTTTAAGCGACCTCCCTTCAGCTTGTACACGGAACGTGTCCGGCCGGTCCCGGTGCGGGTCGTGCTCCCGCTGTTTACCGCGCGATTATTTTTCAAATCCACGGTTATTGTTTTTCCGCTGGTTGTACCAGATTCGGAATCGGTAAACGTTGCAGGGTCTCCGCGAAGCTCGACCGTTTCAGCGACGGCATCGTATTTGACGTAATCGCCGGTCCCTTTACGATTCGGCTGCGTAATGACAACATCCCCCGATACGACCGTGTATTTGACCTTATTCTCAGGATTTAAGAAAACATCTGCGGCGGTCCCGGTTATTCTTTCGGTGCCCTGTCGTATATCGACGTTCCTTTCGTACCGGACCTGACGCCGGTCCCTTTGATAAAGCATCGTTCTGGAAGAAACAAAGACGCTCGAATTCTCCTTGCTTCCGGAATTCGCCCGTTTCGTTTCGTAGATCAGGCTCTGAACGTTTCCTTCCGCAAAAAATCGCCCGGACACTTCTTCGATATAGATTTTGTCACCACGCACATAGTTTTTTCCCTGCCATGTGCGCGCGTTACCGATATACACCGCCGTGCGCCCGACATGATCAAATCTCGCAGTGTCGGAGGTCGCAAAAACAGGAGAATCCTTTTCTGTAAAAGGTGCAGCGTCACCCGTTTGCCGTTGATTAAAATAGGTCGTGCTCACGCTGCCCGTCAGAACCGATTTATCGGATTCAGTGTTCCAGTCGATAGCCTTCGCCTTCGCCCTCGCTTTCGAATCCCAAACACTGGGGTTACCGCGCAAAGCTACAAGATTGTCCGGGGGTGTGTAATCGATTCGCTCTGCCGCGCCGTTTTTGTCACCCTCACGAAACTTGGCTTCACCAACAGCCTCAAACAGTCCGACATCGCCTGTTTCACGATCAAAATGAGAAATAAGCCGGTTGGCGGTCAAAACCTGTTCGTTACCCTTACCGCTCTGTCTCTTTCTACGCAGCTCACTTCGGCTGTCAGATGTGCAGCTTCGAGCCTGATTCCCGGCGAAAAAGTCGCAGTCGAAACGCGGTGCGGTCACTCTCGAGCGGTAGATGCCCGCGGATGGCTTTCGGGGAATCACTATCAGTTCGGCATTGCCCACGGCATGTGCCGTTGCCAGTTCATTTCCTGCAGGCCGGAACGTTGTTTTCACCGTATCCGCCGTCAAGGTCTTATCGGATGCCGATTTTCCTTTGCTCCCCGCGTCGAGCCAAAGCGTCGTACGCCCGATCGTGTTCAAAAGGGTAAGAAAACCCTTGTTTCCAAAAGCGAGGTCAATCCCCTTCGGCGCGGCAAGCCGGAACCGGGAATACTCCGAATTATCCGCCGGCACGACGCTGACCCGCGTTTCCCCGCGTGCATCCGCTTTCCTGAGCAGTTGGTTCGCCGTAAACCAGGCCTGCATCGACGATCCGCTAACCTCGGTTGTTCGCCCCGTCCTGTACTGGCGCAGAATAGCGTCGCCGGTCGCTCGCGCATATTTCAAGGCATTTCGATTGTCGAGCTCTGCCAATATTGCGTCCCCTTGGACAATCTCGCCGTTTTGCGAAACTGATGCGCCGCCCTGCAGCAGAATCTCTCCCTTCAATTGTCTATAAACTGCTTTCGCTCCTGCCGCGCTAGCCTTTTTTGTATCCCGATTGGTTATGATTTCGACGTTGTCGTAAAGTTCGAAAGTCTCGGATATTTTCTCGTAAAAGCCGCTGTCGGCGCGCGTAAAGACGGGTTCCCCGCTCGCTTTGCGAGACTCGATCATCAAACCGTCGTAAAGACTCAGTCTTTCGATGTCACCGTCTATCAGCGCCACCGCATGGTCCGCACGCGCGTGCACAGAACCCGGTTTCGCAGTCGTCGGCTTTTGCCTCACATCGACATTTCCTTCGAGTTCGAGTTTGCGGATCTTGCGGTCATCCAGAAATATACGTGCAACCGCAGATCGAATATCGCTGGGCTGTTTGAGACCACTTCTTTCGTCCGGAGTGAGAGAAATGGAAACGCCGTTTCGGAGCAGGATTGACTCTTCATTTCCGTCGACAAAAGCGTATCCCGCAGCGAGCGTCGCGATTTTCAGGTCGATATCGGTCTCGGCGGCCACCTCGCTTCTTCGGGCTTCAATGAAAACATCCCTCGAAAGTTCGAGAGTGTTTTTTCCTACCGCCACCACGGCACCAAAGGCCGTACCGGAGATGTTGAAGCGGCGGAACCTGACGGACTCCTCGGCCACCGCGACATCTTCCCGGCTCTTATAACGCAACTGGTCCGTCTTGATCTCGAGATCAAAATCCGTCTTTATCTCAACGTCACCAGCGAAAAACACCGTAAAATCCTTTCGGCCTTCAGTCGGAATATAAACGGCACGGTTGGCTGAAACCAAATCGTAGACGGACTCGTCTCCGTCCTTGAATATTCTGAGATCGATGTTATCGAGTTCCTGGTGTCCGTCATCGAAGGTCTTTGCGGTTTCCGCGGTGATCGAATACTTGAGGACCCCGTTATCGGATTCCTTTCTTCGGTAACCGCTTATCACGCCGACCACCCTATCGGAGAGTTCGCCCGGGAACTCCCCGCTTCGAAACTCTGCCTCGGATGTCGCGAGAAAGAAGCCGATCGAGACCGCCGCGACCGCTGCAATCATCCCCGCAATGCCTGCATAACGGAGCACCGAGGGTATCGAGGCCCGAAAATTATAATTCTTGATCTTTTTGTCCGTCATCGTCCGCCGTGCCAGTAATAAATGGGCAGTTGCTTTAATCGGATGATTTCAAACTCGTTAACGCCCGCCGCAATAATACATCAAGCGGGCGCCGGCCGCATATCGCTTACGACCAGCTGGAGGCGTGTGTTACCACGCCAGGTGTTGGCTTCCAACTTGAACGCCAATTCAAAGTGACCTCCCTCGTTTAACTCAAGCCCCTCCGATTTCTCGACACCGTCCCACCAAACGGCCTCGAGCCTTTTACCGCCTTCCCCGAGCAACTGGAGTTTAAGGTGCTTTTCTTTCATTACCCATGGTGCGGCGATGAGTTTCAGGTTTCGCGTAACGAATACCGGTTTGGGGTTGCCCTGGCCAAACGGCTCAAGACATTTTAGCTCCTCCACGAGCTCCAGGCCGAGAGAAGCGGCCGGCACCGTTGCATCAATTTTCAAACTCGGAACCAACTCTTCGTCGCTCAGGTGTTTAGCGGCATAGCGGGTAAGCGCTTCTTTGACCGGTTCGATGTTATCGGCCTTCATCGTCATCCCTGCGGCGACGGCGTGTCCGCCGTATTGTTCAAAAAGCTCCGCGCAGGAATCGAGTGCATTGAGCAGATGAAAATCCCCGATACTTCGGGCCGAACCGTAAGCCATTCCTTCCTCGACAGAAAGCACGATCGCAGGCCTGTGGAGTTTTTCGGCAATCTTCGAGGCCGCGAGCCCGATAACACCCCGATGCAGGTTTTCTCCGGCGATTACAACAAACCTTACATCTCCGATCGTCCGTGTTTCTTCTATCGCCCGCTCAGTGATCTCGGCCTGAACCTTTTGCCGTTCGAGATTCTTCGTGTTCAGATACTCGGCCAGTTCGCGGGCACGCCGAAACTCCTCGGCTTCCAGTAATTCAACAACGTGTTTTGCCGCATCCATTCGTCCGGCGGCGTTGATCCTGGGAGCGATACGGTAGCCGATGTGATAACTCGTCATTTCAGACCTGCACTCCGACACCTCCATCAGCGCTTTCAGACCTGGATTCACCGTTTTTGGCAAATCCCGAAGACCGATCGTTACAATCGCACGATTTTCTCCGGTCAGTTTCATGACATCGGCGATTGTCCCAATTGCAACTACCTTCAGGAAATAGGGGACGAGATTTTCCTTTCCGCGTTCGCGCAGAAGCGCATGAGCGAGCTTGAATGCAACTCCAACCCCGGCGAGATGCTTATCCGGGTATTCGCAACCTGGTTGATTGGGATTCACCACGGCAAAA
>JAOTWT010000136.1 GCA_029862725.1 Acidobacteriota bacterium
TTGCGTCGCGAGCGAGGTGCCGCCGCCGTATGTGGCCACAATAAGTGAAGGAATGGTGATCGAGATATAGAGGTCCTTTTCGGGTGTGAGTTCCGAGTAAAGCATGCCCGCCGAGCTCTCCGAGACATTGGCAACATCCTGTCCGGTGGCGATAAAAATCGCCGTGATCCCGTTAGCCGAATGCGCGCCGTTGTTGTTCGCCCCGGACATAAAGGAACCGACATTCGCGACGCCTGCGTGATAGGTCAAAGACTCGGGCTCGACCCGCATGTGTTCTATAAGCACTTTTCGGGGGATCGTACATTCCGCAGTGACGCGTTTTCCGCGGGTCCTCATGATGTTCACCTGCGAGGCTTTTTTGTCTGTCGCGAAGTTGGACTCCAGATAGAAATGCTTGATCTTATTGTCCGCGTAACTATCGATAATCCAACTACATGCCGCGAACGTCGCCCGTCCGACCATGTTTTGTCCGGCGGCGTCTCCGGTGGTGTAGTTAAAACGCAGGTAGACAAATTTGTTGGATGTATAGGGATCGATGTCTTTGAGCCTGGCTACGCTCGAGGTCGCTTCGGCCTCGTCCTTGATCTTGTCGAAGTTTTCAATGACCCACCCGACGAACTTTCGACCCTCGCGTGCGTCTTCGAAAACAAATACGGGCGCTCTTTGCATCGCGTCGCTGACGACCGTCGTCTTTACCCCGCCGCTCAGGTTCAAGACCTTGATACCCCGGTTATAGGAGGCGATCAGAGTGCCTTCGGTGGTTGCGAGCGGAATGAGAAACTCACCTTGTGCGAATTCGCCGTCGACCTTTATCGGTCCTGCAAAGCCGATGGGTATCTGGGCGACGCCCGTAAAATTTTCACAGTTGCCCTCGAGAGTGTGTGCATCGAACGAGAAATTGGAAACGTGTTCGAGACGTGAACCGGTGTATTCCTCTACAAAGCCGCGGCGCTTTTTAATGATCTCATCCGAATAGTCGTCATCCTCCCCGCGCGGGATCCTGACCTCGAGCTGTCCAACCTCAGCGATCGAATCCTCGACCTCGAACTTGAGTGAACCGTAGCCCTTCGCCTTAACAGCGATTCTGATTTTGTATTTGCCAAACTCCAAGGGGTCAATCGAAGCGTGGACATGTACGACTTTCTTGAGCGGAAAATCGATCGCGGAGTCATCGGAAATTGAATTCGCAGGAACCACTTTTCCGTCACCCAAATCGAACGAGATCTTTTCCTTCGGAATTTCCTCGCCGTTAATTTTGATTGATTTGAGCTCGGTGAACTTTACATCCGTGAGGCGGTTCTTGATCGAAAACATGATCCCGTCATCGGTATTTTTGAGACTGTTGTAGGTATAAAGCTGCCTTAGAAGCATGCTCGGGATAGGTAAAAAAGCCATAACTAAAGTTCCTCTCTTTGTTGGAGAGGCAATTCTACTTCGCGGTTTGTTTTTACACAACGTTTCGCTTTAACGATGCTTACTACCGCGGCATGATTGCCGGATTGAAGGTCTATACAGATCCTTTTTTATGCCTTTGCGGAGTTCGATTGCCGTTCGAATCGCCTCAACACACGGAGAGCCCGCAAAGTGTTCCACCTGCTGGGTTTTCCGGCCTTCTCCATTTCGAAATGAACCTGCCCCGGATGCTTCGCGCCGAGGCGCCATCTACCGTCTTTTCCCTTTTTCTTAATCAATAGATCAATTGCAGGCTGCATACGCGGATCGAATTCTGTTCCGGAGTAGCGGAAATAATCCAACGCCCGCAGAAAGTCGTACCTCCATCGGCATGGAAAAGAGAGTCTAAGGAAGTCTTTATGAATGATCTCGCCTGTCCGGTGTGAGAAATAGAGCTTGTGCCGAAGAATAAATTCTTTTGCCGAATGCGTGGCTTTCCTTAGGCCCGGCAGTCGATAGTCGTATCCGTTTGACTCATATTCCGTGATCCCTTCCAAAACAGAGATAGTGGTATGAAGGGAACTATGGACGGCGCCGGTCCGGTTCAACATGCAATTAAAACCGCCGTCCGGCATTACCTGCGACAGGACGCAATCGACGACCGATTCAAGGTGTTCCTGTGCGGTCTTAAAATACGCCGCGTAGTTCAGAAACATTCCGTTGATGCAGAGGTCGCTTAACTGGGCCTTCCCAATAGGAAGGATTCCGCCGTCTTTAGCCTTTTCATTTTCGGCGACGATATCGATTGACTCACGGATTACGCGGTTTGACGGCGAGATACAGAGGTTTCGCAGATCCAGCAAAGTATAGTGCGTCGAGGTCCATTTTGGCTGGTAAAATTTTCTTCCCCAATGACCATCGGGTCTTCGCCGCGAAAGAATGTCCGCACCCCAACCTTCGGTTTCGATTCTTTTCCTTAAATCGGGACGATCAACCCCCAACAGGTCGCGGTGCACCTGATATTGAATCGACCGGTCGCCTTCAAGCAGCCACCGTGTTGTTTCTTCATTTACCACTTCGATAATCACGAAATCTTGGAAAGCACACATCACCGACTCAGCTGGACCATCAATGACGCGACGGAACACCTGTTAAGCGTGCCCGGCAAAAGTCCCACAGTCGCTCCTCGAGGGTTAAGGAATCAATTCGACAGAAGGAGAACGCGTTCAAGACAATTTATCCGATTCACTGTCTGAATTGAACCACAAACATTGCGAGTTGGAGTCCGTCATAGAGGCCGTGCGAGATTATCAAAGGCAGAAGCCGGCGAAACTTATAGAAGTAAAAACTCACGACGATACTTTTCAGTCCAATCGAGATAATTCCTGCGGTGCCCTGGTATAGATGAACTACGCCGATTAGTGCCGAAGCGAGCACAATCGCGACGATATGCCAATTCGTGCTTTCCTTCAGGTTCCAAAGACATTTCAGGAGAAAAGTACGCGACAATTCCTCAAAAACCGCGATACCGATCCACAAAACGGGACCAAACCAGATCACCATCAGCAAAGGGCTATTGGCGAGATCAACCATCGTGTTGATCAGCTCTTCGTTTGGACGACCGCCACTCGGTATCCACTGATAGATCGTCGTCCTTTCGACAAAGAACATCACAAAATAAACGACGGTGATGCCGAGGCCCGCAAGAACATCCGTATACCATTTACCTTCCCTCGAATTAAATGTTTCCGCGAAAGAATCGCCTATGAGGTATTTGTTTAGTGCGAGTATCAAAAGAACGGTTCCGCCGCCGAAAAGCAGCGGATAGACGGTCATATCAAATGTCGAAAAATTCTCGGTTTGTGTCAGGCGGTACCAGATCATTATTAGATTGATCGGCAAGACCGCGATACAAATAGCGATGATGTTTCTGAAGGTATTATTCATTGTCATGCCCGGTTTCGCTTCTTCCGGGAATTCTCCGCAAAAGAGTTTTTCCCAAAAGCGACCAAAACAAAAATTAAAGCAATACCCTTGCGAATCATTAAAGTCTACGGCGGGTCGGTGGGTAAAACAACCTGAACTTCAAATGGAACCTCTCGGATTCATAATCGTATCGAATCACATGAACAGGATTTTATCGACTCTGGTCGGCACGGTGTTCGTATCCATGAGCTTAACGACGCAAACGCAATTTGCCCGGTCAGAGAAACTGACGATTACGCCCTACAGGTTCGAGAACGCAAAAAAAGAAATGGTTGAAGCAGAGCTTGGCCGTTTAAAGGTACCGGAAAACCGTTTGAAAAAGAATGGAAAGGAAATCGAGGTTGCATTTGTCCGGTTTAAGAGTACTTCTCCAAATCCCGGCGCACCGATAATTTACCTTGCGGGTGGCCCCGGAGGCTCTGGTGTCGACAGTGCGAAAGGCGCAAGGTATGAGCTGTTTATGGCGATGAGAAAGTTCGGCGATGTGATCGCTTACGAACAACGCGGCACCGGCATGGCCAAGCCCAACCTTGGGTGCCTGAACTCGCTGGATCTGCCTTTGGACAAACCGCTGACGCGCGATGCTCTTGCCGCACGTGCGATTGATCGTGTTCAAGGCTGTGCTGAGTTTTGGGCAAAACAGGGCGTGGATGTTTCCGCTTACAACACAAATGAAAGTGCTGATGACATCGATGACCTCCGAAAAGCCCTCGGGATTAAAAAGATCCGGCTCTGGGGTATCAGTTATGGAACGCATCTCGGAATGGCGACGATCAGGCGACACGGCATTGGCGTCGAAAGTGCGGTTTTGGCCGGCGTCGAGGGAATGGATGACACCCTGAAACTTCCGGCAAATACGGACGCTCTTTTGGGCGAACTCAATCGACGGGCTAAGTCCGATCCGAAAGTTTCAAAAAAGGTGCCCGACTTGTTGACTCTCATTAAAAGTGTGCTTGGAAACCTGGAGACGAAACCCGCAACGATCGAAGTTACTGACCCAAGGACGAAAAAAAAGGTTTCGATGGTAATAGGTAAATTCGATCTCCAATATATTGTGGGAGCGGCTTCCGGTAACAATGAAGCCCAGTCCGCGTTTCCCAAGATGTTTTATGAAATGTCAAAAGGCAACTATTCGTCTCTTGGTAGTTATTTGTATGGGATACGCAAGCAAAGGACGCCGTCTATAATGACAGTCGCGATGGATTGCTCTTCCGGGGCGACAGCAGAGAGGAAAAAGCTCATCGCCAAACAAGCGAGAACCGCTTTGCTTGGTGATGCAATCAACGCACCATTCCCGGACATCTGTAAAGCGATCGGGTCGCCCGATCTCGGCGATCATTTCAAAAGGCCCGTGAAATCAGATGTGCCCGTTTTGTTTGTCAGCGGAACACTGGATGGTCGTACGCCGGTTTCGAATGCCGCGGCCGCCGCCCGTGGGTTTGAGAACTATTCGCATCTGATCATCGACGGTGCAGGCCATTCCGACCCTTTATTTCTTTCATCTCCAAAGATCGCAGAAACCATGTCAGCCTTTTTTCAAGGAAAGAAGCTTCCGGAAGTCATCAATATTGAGATGGATAGGCCGTTTGAGTTTGTTAGCCTTTAGATCTCCGTTCGGAAGGTTAAAGAGCCATTTTCAGATAGTTGGCCACGGCTGTTCAGCATGAATAATGAAAAAAGAGGCCGCCTTTTCAGACAGCCTCTTTCAATCAAGTGAGGTTTTTACTTCCGGAGCGGAACGCCTGAGCAGTCTTGCGGGCAATTCCTTTTGTTTTCACCGCAACGCTTGTTACAGAACCCGTCACCGTACTTTCCGCAACTTGCGGCGGATGCGATGCCCGCTTTACATGCCAACGTACCCGCGTAACCCATGTTTACAAAAAGCGTTATTGCCACCGCAAAAACAAAAACAGCCGAAACTACTATCAATCTTCTTGAAAGTTTCATCGTTTCTCCTCATGTTTGAATGTAAAGGTTAGAGTGGAAGACCAACACGCATTAACAAGGAAAGCTCACAAGAATCAATTGATGGTCTTGACGTCGCAAAGAATCAAAGCTTCATCGAAGAACTTTCGATGATTCAACGAATTTGCTTGGGCGGGATTTTATTCGATTTGATCTTCGATAACAAGATATTCTCATTTTTCAAATAAGTTACCCTTACGAATCGAGTTCTTCGAACGCAAAAGCGATTGAGGGAATTAACCACCGCCTTGGTATAATTGGGCGCAGATTATTCAAACCCAGATATATTTTATTACCATATGCGCTTTATCTTCTTTGCCCTTTTTGTACTTCTCACCGGTCTATCCTGTTCCCAAAACAATCCCAATGAATCAAGAGACGAACAAAAGGCTGTCGACCGGCTGTTTAAGAACGGCAGGATCTATACCGCAAACAAGAAGCAGCCGTGGGCGGAAGCCGTGTTTGTCGAAAACGGCGTAATAAAGTTCGTCGGCAGCAACGCGGAAGCCGCAAACGCGGCGTCGGAAGGAGCCGAGGTGGTCGACCTGCAGGGCCGGATGATGATGCCGGGTATCCATGATGTACATGCCCACCCGCTGGAAGCGATGTCCGCCATTGCGGGTGCCTGCACGCTGAGCCCGGACGAAACCGACGCCGAAAACTTTGTCGAAGTGTTGGACGAGTGCCAGGATGATCAGGTCGCAACCAACTGGGTAATCGGTTCGGGTCATTCGGTGTCGACGCTGCTTGAAGCGGAAAGACTGCCCGTTGAAATTCTCGATGACGCAGTACCCGACCGCCCGGCCCTGATGATGGAAGAGACCTCGCATTCGACTTGGGTCAATTCAAAGGCTTTGGAGCTTGCAAAGATCGATAAGGACACGCCAAATCCGCCGGGTGGGGTGATCGTAAAAGACAAGGAAACGGGCCAACCGACCGGTGTAATGTTCGACAGCGCCGGAGACCTTGTAATGGATCTCGCCTGGCTTCCGACAAACGAGATCAAACAACTCAATTACGAAGGTCTGATCCAGGCGGTCAGGCAGTTGAACAAAAACGGCATCACGTCGGTGACCGAAGGGCGTACGTACTGGAAACGGGGCTTTCAGGAGGCTTGGTTTAGAGCGGAGAAAGAGGGAAAGCTCAATGTGCGCGCTGCGCTTGCGCTTTGGGCCTACCCCTCGATGGATGACGACAAGCAAATACAGAAGCTGAAGTCGCTCGTTAAAAAAAGAACCAATGGGCTTGTAAATGTTTCACAGATAAAAATTTATTCCGACGGAATCCTCGTCAACTCAACGGCGGCGATGCTCGAGCCTTATAAGGAAAGCGTCGGCGAGATACCCTCAAATAACGGTCTCAACTACTTCACCGAGGACAGAATTGCCAAGTATATCGAGGCACTTGAGCCAAGCGGTTTCGATTTTCTTATCCACGCAATCGGCGACCGCGGTGTCCGCGAGTCTCTGAACGCGATTGAAAAGGCTCAGAAGGGCAAGGGGCGTCATCGTTTAACCCATTTGGAGGTCGTCGATCCGTCGGATTACGGCCGTTTCAAACTGCTCGATGTCACGGCCGATGTCCAGGTCGCCGGCGATTTTACAAAACCCGAAAACTGGAAGGAAATGGAGCCTTTGATCGGCGAGCGGTCCAACAACCTCGTACCTTTGAAGGGCTTGTTTGATGCGGGAGCAAGGATCACGCTGAGCAGCGACTGGGACGTCAGCCCTCTCAACCCCTTTATCGGAATGCAGAATGCGATGACGCGCGCGCCGCAGAATCTAACAAGCCTGGATGAAGTTATCCGCGCCTATACCCTAACGCCAGCCTATACAATGCGGCAGGAGGACATCACAGGGTCGATTGAGGCCGGCAAACTGGCAGATCTGATCGTAATCGACCGCGATATTTTTAAGATCCCGCACGATAAGATCTCTGAAACCACCGTGCTGATGACATTTCTGGGCGGCCGCAAGGTTTATGAGAAACCGTAGAACCGCGGCGCTCGAGATTTACGGCTAACCGGATTGCAACACTCGAATGAACTATTTGTTGATGGATCCGCGAGGGGAACCTACAATTACGATATGAAA
>JAOTWT010000137.1 GCA_029862725.1 Acidobacteriota bacterium
CGCGATCGCTTCCGCCTTCGAGATAAGGTCGTCGCTCGATATCGATTTCCAACCGTCCCCATCCTTATAGTTCAATGCGTCGGGTCTGTTGTGATTTTCCTGAGCGTAATAAAACAACTCGCCGAGGGTAGCGGGTTCACCCGGATAAAGCGGGACACGCTCAATACGTTTTCTCAATTCTATTTCGTCAAATGCCATTTCCCTCAAGTTTCGTTAGCAAACACGCCGCCGAAAAACACTTTGAGAACCTCATCCGCGAGCGGCTTCAATTCATACTTGTTCTTCGAAAGTATCCAGTTAGTCACCATCTCGTCGAGCGCACCGAAGAAGATCTTCGAACAGACCACAGGGTTCAGATCTTTTCTAAACAGCTTTTGTCTCTGGCCTTCCTCAAACGCGTCACGAATCAACTCGAGATATTGTGCAAACCCCGCCGATGAAAACTCGCGCATAAACTTGATCGAGCCCCTTAGTTGGACCTGAAAGACGATAGCCAGGTTTCTGTCGGCACTCATCTTCTCGAGGTGCAACTCGGCAATGCGCCGGAGTTTTTTGTCCGATTCGCTAATTCCCTCGAGTTCCTGTTTGCCTTCCGAGATAAATTCGGACATCGCACGGTCAAAGATCGAATGGAGGATCTCCTCCTTGCTCTTAAAATAGAGATAGACGGTTCCATCGGCGATCTTCGCCTTGCCGGCAATATCGGCTACTTTGGAGTTGAAATAGCCCTTGGAGGCAAACACCTTGACGGCCGACTTCAGAATCGCCTCTCTTTTGTCTCCCCCGTTCTTTTGGTTTGTTGTACGTGTCATATGAATGAATCGTCATTCAGTTTACGAAAATGTAGCAGTATCAGTCAATCAAATCCTTACGAATAGGTATTTCAGATGGAACCCGGGGTGACGCCGACGGATTTCACGCCGCCGGAAGCGGAATGTATCCGATCTCGTTGGGTATTGACCGGAATCTTCCTGATCGCCAATCTTCTTTGGCCGACTCTATGCGGTCCTTCGAGGTTGAAACAAAATTCCAGTACAGGTGACGTTCCTTTTCCAGCGCGGGTCCTCCGAGCAACATAAATACGGAATCCGTTTCACTTCCAACCTCGGTCACGGCACCGGGCGAAAACACGACAAGTTCACCCGGACCGAATATTCGATTTTCAATCAAGAGGGATCCCGCGATGCAGTAAACCGCGCGTTCTTCGACTTCCGACGTGATCTCGAGAACGTTTCCTTGTGGCGTTTTGCACTTCGCGTAGAGTGGCGATCCCATCGTCTTCACAGGAGATTCGGAACCGAAAAACTCTCCGAGTATGAGCGTAATCGAAGCGCCATCGGCTTCGACCAAGGGCAGTTCGTCGGATGCATGATGGTAGAAAAGAGGTTCCGTTTCCTCGTCTTTTTCCGGGAGCGCGATCCAGGTCTGAAGTCCCGAAAGGCTGCTTCCGGCTGGATTTCCAGAATCCGAAACTCGCTCCGAATGAACGATTCCGGATCCGGCGGTCATCCAGTTTACCTCGCCGGGCCGTATTCTCTGCACGCTTCCGATACTGTCGCGATGGGTCATATTTCCCGCGAAAAGATAGGTCACGGTCGAAAGTCCGATATGCGGGTGCGGCAATACATCCATCGAATGACCGTTGACGATTTCAAACGGCCCAAAGTCGTCGACAAAGACAAATGGTCCGACAGAACGGCGTTTGGAGTATGGCAGGACCCGCCGCACTTCCATCGAACCGATGCGGCGCCTGCGATAGGGAATCACTGTTTCGATCATGAAATTACAAATGAAAAAACCCGCGTAGCGCGGGTCATTTCAAAAAACTGGCGGAGAAGACAGGACTCGAACCTGCAAGCCCGTAAGGGCGGCGGTTTTCAAGACCGCTGCATTACCAATTATGCTACTTCTCCGCACTAATTAGCCGAAAGAAATATAACATAAGTGTCACTACAGAAACACAGAGTAACGCCTGTCGACGACATGAAAGGATTTGCTTCCCGGTTTCCAAGCGTTATTGAATCTTTTTCTTTCCCAGTGTCTCCGTGGTTAATTCCGCCTTTTTGTACTCGTGAACAAAACCGCGACAATCCAAAAAAGGGCGATCAGGATCTCAAGGTGCAGGTTCTCGCGTTTCATAGGCTTCCGGTTGCGCCGGTATTCCTTAGCAGGCCTTCAATTGTCGAATTCAGTTTCTTCGTCCTATCAAAACCAGCCGCCTTGTAAACGACGGTTCCCTGTTGATCCACGACGAAGTGAGCCGGGAAGCCCATGTTCAGACGTCCGTTCGAGTCACGGTCGGAATACTTCAAAAGCACACCAAAACTTTGGGGAACTATCTTGAACTTGAACGGCTTCTTCTTGAGGAAAACATCCAGTTTGGCTTTGTCCTGCCATGCAAGTCCCAAAAAGACAACATCTTTAGCGTCGTATTTGTCGACAAGCTTGTTGAGATCGGGTATTTCCTCGGCGCAAATCTGGCAGCGAGTTGACCAGAACGTCATCACAACGACCTTGCCTTTTAGCTTTTCGAGCTCGATCGCCTCGTCACGGATAGTTGAAACGGAGAAGTTTTGGGCAGTCGTACCGGCATTTTGTTGGGCAAAAGCGGTAACGCCGAACATAACCATGACTGAGAGTAATGTAAGAATTCGCATAGCGGCCTCGTTGGAACGGGATTGTGTTAAAACATGTTCAACACTATATAACACAGAGTAACAAACCCGACTACTTTCCAATAAAAACTGAGACCGCAAAACGGCCCGTATGATAAAGTTATCGGATGTTTTTGGAGTCTGTTGACGCGGAAAATTTCCGCAATCTGAACGGCACGATCGGCTGTTCCGATAGCCTCAGTATCATTTTTGGTGAAAACGGCAGGGGCAAAACCAACTGGCTCGAGGCTATTTATCTTTTAGCCACCGCGAAATCGTTTAGAACCAATCATTTACAAGAAGCAATCGAGTTTGGGAGCGAGCGTGCCATCGTCCGCGGGAAGGTCAGGCAAAGTGAAAATATCGTCCATTCGCTGCAGGTAATTCTCGAGGGCAACACAAAAATCCTGACAATTAACGAGAAAAAGGAGACCACGGCGCGGTTTATGGCCGAGCTGCATACGATCCTTTTCAATTCTGACCAGCTTGAGATCGTCAGGGGGGCGCCTGCCGCACGACGCACATTTCTGGACGACGGGATCATCTCGATATTCCCGCCGTATGTTCAGACCGTGTCCGATTACAAGAGAGTGATAAAACAAAAGAACTCACTGCTTCAGAACGCCCGCGATAACGAATGGGGGATAGACAAACTGACCGCAATGATCGAACCCTGGAACGAACAACTCGTCAAACTCGCGGCCCTGATACACAAGGCGAGGGTCCGCTATGTCGAGCGCCTCAACAGCGCGCTTGAAAGGAATCTGTTTGAACGCGAGGAGGTTTCGATCCGCTATGTCTCGTCGCTTGAGGGAAAGGGAGATCTTTCGGACTATGCGGGACTCCTAAAAGAAAGGCTCTCGTTGAGAATCCAGGCGGAGATGTATAACGGCCGCTCTTTGATCGGCACCCACAGGGACGAACTCGCCATCAGTTTCGACGGCAGAGATTTACGCAGATTCGGTTCCTCGGGCCAGCAACGAAGCGCCCTTCTCGTAATGCTTCTTTCAAAGGTTGCTGTTTATTTCGAACAGCATGACGAATATCCTTTGTTTTTGCTGGACGATATCGACGCGGAACTCGATTATGGTCGAATCGGGCGTTTGCTGGAATTTTTGGGAGGAAAAACGCAGACTTTTGTTTCGACCTCAAAGGAGAGTTTTGTCGAGAGGTTTGGAGAAGGGCGGAATGTCATTGAGGTCTTATGATGTCAGGAGTCAGGATTCAGGATTCAGGATTCAGGAGTTCAGGGTTTAGCCCTCAAATTTGGAGTTACGCCTTCAGGCGCGATTACCAAAAGCGAAGCGTCAGTTGCGGCGTGCTTCAGCAGCTCAAAAACATAGCCCCTTACGATATGATCACTCCTGAATCCTGAATCCTGAATCCTGAATCCTGAACTAGGAACCGGAGCCTCCTGCTCCCTTACTCATCGTTTTTTTTTCCTTTTCGGTTCCCGAATTTTCCAGCGCCTTTTTCATGGCCGCCGGCCGCAACTGGCTTGCGACCGCGCGTGTCACCATCCAGTTCGGCGCAAACGTCGCTGCTTTCGCGATCACCCAATTCGAAATGCCTGAGATCTTGGCCGTCCTTCCGGCGGCCAATCCATCGAGCGCGGCGGTGACAACCTGTTCCGATGTCTGCGAACCCTTTATCCTTACCGGCTCCTTGATTCCGGCCGCCGCGTGAAAATTGGTTTCGGTAGAACCTGGGCATAAATTCAGGACGCGTATGCCCAGTTCACGGTTTTCTTCGGCGATGGCTTCGGAAAATGATGAAACGAATGCTTTTGTCGCGGCATATGTCGACATGTAAGGAAGCGGTTGAAAACTGGCGGTCGAGGAAACATTGATGATCGTACCGCTCTTGTTTGCACGCATCCTCTGGATGTAACGGTGAGTCAGCGCGACCAGCGACATCACATTGAGGCCGATCATTTCGAGTTCTCCTTCAAGATCGAGATCTGCAAAATCGCCCATCGAACCGATCCCGGCGTTGTTGATCAGCCACTCGACCTCCATCCCGTGATTCTCGGTTTCCTTAAAGAGCCGTAAATCCGCCTGGTAATCGATTAGATCGATCGCGACATAGTGCGCCATGATCTCGTGTTCGAGCATCAGTTCGTCACACAGGGCGGCGAGTTTCTTTTCATTGCGTGCTACGAGTACGAGGTTGTGTTTCTTTGAGGCGAGTCTTCTGGCAAACGCTTCTCCGATTCCACTGGAAGCGCCTGTTATCAGTGTAACTTTCATAACGTATCTTCACTCTCGGCGGGGCTGAAAGAATAATAGACCGAAAGGGCAGACGCCGCAAGAATCGTCAGCGTACCGATCAACCTGATGATTCCGGCCACGGCAGGCGTGGAACCGATCAGCCCGGTGGTCGTCAAAAGATAATTCCAGTCATGAAAACTCCCTTCTGCGCCTGTCATGCCACTTGTAAGCACCAGCTGTTGGACGACGGCGTCGGCGGCGTAGACCCAGACGTTTAGTATGGACTGACCAGCCCAAAACAAGACGATCGCAGCGGAATAGGGCTTTTCGTGCCATACAAAGTAGCCGACAAATACTGCCGGGAACACTACCTGAAAGATCGAACCGCCGGCGACCATCATAAACTCGCCAAACAAACGAAAGACCAGGTGCCCCGTCTCATGTATCGGCAGGTCGACGAGGTTTAAAAAATTCCAAATGCCGTCGCGCATCGGGTCATAGGCGATCGTAAGGAAATAGAGCGTGGCGATTATGGCGAAAACGAGTTTTGGGATATTGGGTTTTGGTTTTGTTTCTTCGATCATTGGATTGGGCAGTAGGTGAAAGCGACTGGAGCACAAGGCGATTCGCCGGCAACGAGCGCGAATGCGGATACACATTCATAATAATACAAACCTGTTTAACAACGGAAATCCTGGGTTTCGAGAAAGGCCGGTGTCAGGTGGGCCGCAGCCCACGGAACATGAAGAAAAACACCCTTACGTCACTTCAGTGACGCGTGAACCCATCTGGTCCTCAAAAGCTCAAAAAATATATAGAGGCTTAAGCCCTAAACATCTTCTTCTGATGTTTTCCACTAGCTGAAGCTAGTGGCAATTTAAATAGCTAGAGGCAATTTAAATAGGTCGAAAGGCACCGCAAGATCGCCTCACTGATCACAATTTTCTACTTATTGCTTTCCCACTCCTCTCTAGTGATCCCGTAAACGACGCAGTCCATACTGTAATGTTCTTCCTTTTTTTCAAACTTCATGCCAAGTTTTTCCATGATCCGCCAGGAAGCGGTGTTGTCGCCATCGGCAACCGCGACGATCCGTTCAAGGTTTTGTTCTTCGAAGCCAAACTTCATCCACATGTGAGCAGTCTCAAATCCAATTCCCCTATTCCAGAAGTTCTTTATCAGTCCGTAGCTGACCTCGATCTCCGCGCCGCCTTCGAGGGGTTGAAGGCCGCTCCAACCGATCAACTGGCCGGTTTCTCTCCAGTACATCATGTGCTGGCCGATGCCTTGCTGATAGCAGCCGATATAAAACTCAAGCCTGGTCTTATTCCAGTCTCGCGTCATGGCGATTTCGCCTCCAAGATACCGAACAACGTCCGGATCCGAGCGCAGTTGGACGAGATCGTCCAAGTCGTTGATTGTGAATGGTTTGTGGATAAGGCGGCTAGTTTCCATGATTCTTTTAACAGGGGTAAAGGGGAAAAAAAAGGGAAGTTTTACGATCATCCTTCGTTATCGGCCAACCCCTCTATCCATTTTATCCCTGTGAAATTCTTCACTTGTAATCGCATACTGGACGAGATCCTGATCATAAAATCTCCCGCGGCCGACACATGCCATCCCGAGTTTCTTCATCACATTGATCGAGGCCATATTCTCGGGATAGGCGACGGCAACCACGCGGTTCAATTCGATTTCATCAAATGCGTACCCAAGCATCCGCCGTGCGGCCTCGGTCGCATACCCCTTTCCCCAGAACTCTTTGCGGACCGCATAGCCGACCTCGATCTCGTTTGTTTCCTTAAGCTTCCAAAGACCGCACCAACCGGCGAATCTCTGCGATTCTCTATCGACAACAGCGCCGAAACCTATGCCGTTTATGTTCCATTTCGAGCTGATCATCTCCATCCAACGTTGCGCGTCACTTCGTTTGTTCTGGGGGTCGCGGATGAAACGCATGATCTCGGGGTCGCTCCGCATGGCAAAGACATCGTCGAGATCGGAGTCTTCGAATGGGCGGATTGTTAATCTTTCGGTGGTAAACACTGCTTGGATTGATGACTAAAAATTACTGATTGATGATTTGAGGCTCGATCCGGTCATTCTCGGCATCAAAGCCCTGGCAATGATCGACAAGAATTATCAATACTCAATCATCAATCGCTACTAGATTTCAAAAACCAAAAGCCCGTCCTTGAGCTTTGGTTCGAACCAGGTTGATTTCGGCGGCATGATCTCTCCCATGTCCGACACTGCAAAGAGGTCTTCCATCGTAGTCGGAAAAAGGGAAAAGGCGAGCTGGGCATCGCCTTTGTCGACGATCCGCTCGAGTTCATCAGTACCGCGGGCGCCCCCTACGAAACCGATGCGCTGGTCGGTCCGTGCATCTCCGATATTTAGTATCGGACCCAAAAGAAAGTCCTGCAGGATACTCACATCCAATGCCTCGATCGGGTCCGGCTGCATCACAAAGTTGACGGCGAAACGGAGTGTCGTCCATTTCCCGTCGATATAAACGCA
>JAOTWT010000138.1 GCA_029862725.1 Acidobacteriota bacterium
GCCGGCATGCGCCGGACGGGATTCACCCAGTCATGGAAGCCATCGAGGCAAGTTGCATTTGGCTTTAACGATGCAGGAACAATGGAGTCATTCCTGAGTTGGTCGCCGTCGTGGCGTCACGGAAGCGGCAATATCGTATCGACACTCGAAGATGTCCACCGATGGCACGTTGCAATTCGCAAAAACAGTATCCTGCATGCCAAAACCAGCAAAAGGATGTTCGAAAGGCACGCCTCGGTCTCCAATGACCGAGCGTACGGGTACGGCTGGTACATAACAAAGACATCAAACGGAGAAACCGTTGTTTCACACGGCGGAGACAATAAGGGATATCACATCGAACTCCGCTGGTTCCCGGAAAAACGGCGAACGATCATCGTATATACGAATAAGGAGATGTACGACGATTCCGGGTTTGGTCTGGCGTTGCACAAACGCGTTATCGCCGGAAAAATTGCCCTAATCCTCGACGGCATAGAGACAGAATTGCCGCCAAATCCTCAGCGCCGGTCGGAAAGACATCTGCGCAGGTTTATCGGCGATTACGCCGCTCAAAACGGCGGGCGCATTCGGATCTGGTCTGATGGCGGCCGGCTAAACGTAGGTGCGGATGGTCAGCCCGCAATTGACGCGCTCCTTGGTGCCTCCACCGCCGAGCGTGAAGCCCATCAGGAGGCGAATGCCAAAACGGCAGAAATTATTGAGGCAGTCGGTAAGCGTGACAAACCGACACTTGAAAGACTCCTTGGAAAGTCCGATGCCGAGTTTTTTGCCGAAGGGTGGTTCGAAGATTGGGAAAAGTGGGAGAAAGAATTCGGCGTGATCGAGTCGTTCCGGGTCAACGGTACCTTCCCGCTTCCATGGCAAAGCGGGTTAAGGCGCACTCTAGCCACGCTCAATTTCAAAGACAGGTCGGTCGATCTTCATTTCACATGGAATAAAAAAAGCTTATACGAAACCCTTTCCGATATGGATTTCTTTCCCGGTTTTGTTCTTCCATTAGCACCTAATTCGAAGTCAAGCTTTTACGCGTATAACCTGGTCACCCAGAAATCCGCGACCCTCGGTTTCGCCTTTGGCAACCCACCGGGGCCCACATCCGTTTCCGTTCGCGGCGCCAATGGTCCGGCGATCAGTTTTGTGCGAAAGTAAATCGTTTCGATTATAACGGTGGCCAGAGACTTGCGATCGCCAGTGGCCCCGGAAAAACGCATCGCATCTCCGGCCGCAGGAAAACGCCGTTTCTGAACTTTTCCGGCAAATCCAGATTCGCATTCGGCGCATTTGGTTTTTTTGTGTCTTCGTACAAGAATAGGGCATTAAAAATCGCAAATTTTACGAATATCCGAAGGAACACAGAACACTATTTCCATGCTTAGAAAGTCGCCTTTTCATGAACGGACTTCCCAATTCTGTACATCTATGAACTGGAAGGATTGGGCCGGGTATTATGCCGTCGCGTCTTATGACACGAATCATGATCAGGAGTATTTCGCCTATCGCCACGCGGCGGGGTTGATGGATGCGACGCCGCTCTTCAAATATGAGGTGAAGGGACCGGATTCCTTAAACCTGTTGTCGAGGATTATGGCCAAAGACATCGGGAAGCTTCGGCTCGGTAGGGTCACTTATTGCTGTTGGTGCGACGACGACGGGAAGATCCTGGATGACGGCACGGTTGCACGCCTCGGAATGGACCATTTTCGCGTTACGGCCGCCGAGCCTTTTCTGCATTGGTTTCTGCAAAACGCACGTACTTTAAATGTAACGATCGAGGACATCACCGCGAAGTTCGGGATTCTTGCCCTGCAGGGGCCTCTTTCCAGGGAGATACTTGTCCACGCAGCGGGCGGCGAGGTGGCGACTTTGCGGTTTTTCAGGTTGATCGAGACCAGGATCGACGGCCGCAACGTAACGATAACGCGGACCGGATACACGGGAGATTTGGGATACGAGATTTGGTGCGGGAATTCCGATGCGATCGCCGTCTACGACGCCCTCATAGAATCCGGAAAGAACTACCAGATCATGCCGGCCGGCCTGGCGGCGCTCGACGTCGCACGTATCGAGGCCGGATTTATCATGAATGGGGTCGACTATTTTTCCGCCAATCATTGCCTGATCGATTCTCAGAAATCGACGCCCTACGAGCTCGGACTCGGCTGGTCGGTAAACCTTGAACGGGATTGCTTTATCGGCCAGAAGGCCCTGCAGGCCGAAAAAGAAACGGGAAGCAGTTGGCAGTTTGTTGGGCTGGAATACGATTGGGAAGCATTCGAAGAGATCTTTGCCAGATTTGATCTTCCGCCGCAGACGCATTCCGGGGCGTGGCGAACAGCGGTTCCGGTTTACGGGAGAAGCGGCAAACAGGTTGGCCAGGCAACAAGCGGGGCGTGGTCCCCGACCTTAAAGAAGAACCTCGCCCTGGCCTCGCTCAGAAATGATGACTATTCCAAAGGAGATGCGCTCTTTATAGAAGTTACCGCGGAATACGAACGCAAGAGATGTCCGGTAAGGGTATCCGACCCGATGTTCTTTAACCCCGAACGAAAGCGAGGCAAATGATGAAAACAGCGAGCAAGCCAAATTCATCCACATACGACGCCATCGTCATTGGCGGGGGGCACAACGGGCTGGTCTGCGCCGCGTATTTGGCGAAAGCTGGAAAGAAAGTCCTGGCGGTTGAAAAAAGACCGGTACTCGGCGGCGCGGCGGTCAGCGAGGAGACAGTGCCGGGGTTTACGTTCTCCACATTTTCTTATGTCGTCAGCCTGTTCCGGCCTCAGATAATACGGCAGCTTGATCTCGTAAAACACGGCCTTCAGATCATTCCCATGGAAACGACCTATAACCCTATTCCGGGTGACGCGGGGCTGGTGCGCTGGGCCGATGGAGGGCGCACGCGGAACGAAATCGCACGTTTTTCAAAAAAAGACGCGTCTCTTTATTCCGAATTCGGTCTCTCCATGGGACGCCTTTCAAGATTTACAAAGAACGTTATCGACACCCCCGCGCCTGAGCCGGCTTCGCTCAATCCGAAAGAGCTATTCAAATTGCTTAAGATGGGCAAGCTATTCAAGGATTTTGACGCCGATATGCGGTACCTCAACGTAAAGCTGATGACCATGAGCGCGGTCGATTTCCTCGAGGAATGGTTTGAAAGCGAGCCTTTGCTTCCATCGATGGCTGGGAGCGGAATTATCGGAACGTTCTTGGGCATCCGTTCGCCGGGGACGGCATATGTTCTTTTGCACCACTACATGGGTGAGATCGACGGGGCGTTCCGTGCGTGGGGGTTTTCAAAAGGGGGAACCGGCCAGATCAGCCTCGCCTGTGCGCGGGCTGCCGTTTCTTTTGGCGCGGAAATCATCACCGATGCCGCCGTCGAACGGGTAAAGATCAGGAATGGAAGGGCCGTCGGGGTCGTTCTCGAAAATGGGGGTGAGATCAACGCGAGAACGGTAATATCGGGCCTCGACCCCAACCGCACTTTCCTAAAGCTTGTCGGCGAGGATGAATTGCCCGCAAGTTTTGTCGGCCAGATCAAGCGCTACAAGAACAGGGGAAGCTCGGGAAAGGTCAACCTTGCTCTTAGCCGTGTGCCGAATTTTGAGGACGGGCGCCCGGGCCTTCAGCATCTCAAAGGGGACATCACGATCGCGCCTTCGATCGATTATGTCGAGCGCGCATATGACGAGGCCAAATATGGAGAATTCTCGAGGCGGCCCTTTTTGAATATTGTGATCCCTTCATTGTCGGATCCAAGTGTTGCGCCGCCGGGTAAACATGTCCTCTCGGCATTTGTCCAGTACGCTCCGTACAACATCAGGGAAGGTGCCGGCAAATGGCCCGAAAAACGAGAAGCGTTTGGCGATGCCGTGATCGATACGATAGAAGAATACGCACCGGACATACGCGACTGTATCATCGATAAACAGGTCTTAAGCCCCTGGGATATTGAGAAGATGACGGGTCTAACCGAGGGCAACATTTTCCAGGGCGAACTCAGTCTCGAACAGCTGGCATTCCTCCGGCCGGTAGCCGAGTGGTCCCGATACCGTTCTCCGATAAACGGCCTTTGGATGTGCGCATCCGGGACCCATCCCGGTGGCGGCGTGATGGGAGCGCCGGGAGAACTCGCGGCAAAAACTATGTTGAAGGAAGGGGGCGTCTGATGTCTTTTGATGTAGTAGTGATCGGCGGCGGGGTCAATGCACTGACGGCGGCAGCATATTTGGCAAAAGCGGGAAGAGGGGTTGCCGTCGTGTGCCCCGACGACGAGATCGGCGGGTTGTGTTCGCGCCATGAATTTTATCCCGGTTATTACTCGCCCGGAATACTCTCCGATACATCGATGTTTCGCAAATGGATCGTCGATGAACTTGATCTCAGGGGCCACGGATTGGTCAAATCGACCTCGTCAAAAACCGTCGCGTTTGGAAAAGACCAGCAAATCGTCTTTTCTGAAAGCACCGACAAAACGACGGATGAGATCGCGCGCGTCTCTGAACCGGATGCCGAGAGTTACCGGGCGATGAAGGCCTTTTATCAGAAGATCGGCGGCCCGATAAGCCAGTTTCTAAATAGTGTCCCGGCCGATATCGTCGATCCCGAAACCACCGATCTCTGGTCTCTTTTCAAGCGTGGTTTTCAGCTCCGGAGACTTGGGAAAAAGGACATGCTCGAGGTCCTCAGGCTTGCCCCGATGACGGTCTATGACTGGCTGGATGAGTGGTTTGAGAACAACGGTCTTAAGGCGGCGCTGGCCCTGCCCGCTGTTACCGAGGGTTACAGCGCGCCGTGGTCGCCGGGCACCAACGCGAATTTGTTGATTCGGGAAGTAACGCGTGGACCCCGGGTGCAGGGTGATGGACTCGCGCTCGTAGAGGCGCTGGAAAGCGCCGCCAGAAGCAATGGCGTTCAATTTGAGCCGGGCATTGTCGACAGCATCGAACCGGGCAGAGGTGTCCGGCTGGAAGACGGCGACTTTATGGAAGCAAAGACGATCATGGCGGCGTACGGGCCCAAGAAGGTGTTCCTGGAGATGATCGACGCACGCCTGCTTAGCCATAAGTTTGAGCAGCGGATCTCAAAATTCAGGACGCGCGGGCTTACATCCCAGTTGCTGTTAGCAGTTGAGAGTTACGGGCCGGGAGTCGAAAGTTCAGCGTCACGATCTGGTTCCCGCCAGTCGGATAAAATTAGCCCTGGACCCGGAAACCTGAACTCTGGACTTCCCGAAATGGCTCTTATAGCCGAGGATCTGGATGGAATTGAGAAGGCCTTTGACCCGGTCAAATATAAAGAGGTGACCCGCCGGCCGTGTCTTGATGTCTATATTCCCTCAGAAATACACGATGATTTGGCGCCTATCGGCAAGACGGTGATCTCGGTGCTTGTCCATTACACCCCGTACGCCCTCAGGGGAGGTTGGACGCCGGAGGCCCGGGAAGAGCTTTCCGGCAATGTGATCGACGTCCTCGATGAGAAGATTCCCGGGATCAAAGAACGCGTCATCGGAAAAGAGCTGCTGACGCCCGGGGATATTGAACAGCGATACGGTTTGAGCGGGGGCCAGCTCTATGAAGGTGAGCAC
Source organism: Acidobacteriota bacterium (assembly GCA_029862725.1). Classification (GTDB taxonomy): domain Bacteria; phylum Acidobacteriota; class Blastocatellia; order Pyrinomonadales; family Pyrinomonadaceae; genus Aridibacter. The sequence goes on from JAOTWT010000138.1 coordinate 5,597, forward strand.
GCGCTAGACCAGCTTCTTGTTCGGCCAGCTCCCGAATGCAGCCAGTACAAGACACCATTTGAAGGTCTCTTTCTTTGTTCGGGCGGGAGTTTTCCCGGTGGCGGCCTCACTGGAGCTCCCGGAGCTCTCGCCGCAAAACTGGTTATGCAAGAATAAAAGATTCCTGATCAGGCTTTGTTTATGGACGATCAAGCAACCGCGCACATCAAATAAGCGTCTCATTTTTTACCAGACAATTAGGTGTGTCTGCCCTTTGAGAAAAGAATTGCAATATTGACGCAAGTAGTATTAGCATAGGCGAACAAAAATAGAACATAGGGAGAAGAATGATGAAGTTTTGTTCTGTCTGCCTGAAGTGTTACGAAGATTCGGAAGCGATCTGTGCTGTTGACAAGGGTCATGGTTCGTTAGTTCAGGTAGGGCGAGGAAGTTGCTCGGCCATAAAGGGCTATCGAATAGAGTCGCGTTTAGAGTCCCTCTCTCCTTTCACACTCTACCGGGCAAAAAATCTGGAATCCAAAGAAAGCGTCCTGATAAGGTTCATTTCCAGGGGAGAATTGAGTCCCAAGGTGGCAATGGATTTGCGGGAAGCTGTGCGTCTTGACCATCCAAGCCTTGCGCGTGTTCTTGAGTGGGGCGAGTTGGAAAACAAGGATCGCTTTATCGTTCTTGAAGATGTTGCCGGCGAGAGCCTCAGCGATCTTTTAAAGGAATCGTCTCCGATTGACGAAAGGCCAGCGATCGCAATTGCCTGCCGGATTGCCGAAGGCCTCGAAGCACTGCATGCCGCGGGATTGGTACACAGGGCCGTCAATCCTTCGAACGTCTATTTTTCGGGCGCGAATTTCGAGTCGGTTAAATTACATCACTTCGATTTTGGCGGCATCGCGCAGAAAGCCGAGACCGAAAGCGATGATGATTCCGGGAATGCATCGAGCGTTCTTCCATATTTCTCGCCCGAACAATTTACGGGCGAAGAGATCGATTTCAGATCGGATATCTACTCTCTGGCGACGGTTATTTATCAGATGCTGCTCGGACGTCTTCCTTTCGATTCGTCGAACCGGGATACGATTTCGAATTATGTATTTAACGAAAGCGATGTTTGGGGACTCCACATTGAACTTAGGGCGTTGATCGCGCACATTCTGAGGCAGTCGTTCCAACGGAGGCTCGATTTGCGGCCGCGGTCCACCCAAAACTTTGTACGCCAGCTCCGGCATCTCGAACTTTTGGCGACACGGATCGAGCAAAAATCGAAAGAGGCCCACGATGCTTCGACGATTGTTCGGACGGCCCCTCTTAAGGCTAAGACCCTTGAAACGGATCCCGGGTCAATGCCGGATCCCGGCTCAATGGTTGCAGTCGTCCCGGCGGCGTCTGTAGAGCCGGCATTGTATTCGCGGGAAGTTGAGCCGGAAAGTGACGGTCCATTGGCCAGCATGGAAACCGAACCGAAAGTAAAGGAAAAGCGCACGAGGCATCTGACCATTGGCGACACGGAATACCTCGAGTCCATCGAATATCTTCCGGTCCCGGTCGTAGCGAAACCCACGCGGCACGTCAAAGGGTCGGAACCAGTTGCTGCGGTATCTCTACAGATTCAAAATGCGGCTTTGGATTCTGTTCGAAGTCCGGCGTCGCGTGCAGTCTTTTTTGCCGCCGGTCTTCTGATTTCGGCCGTCTGTGGCGGAGTGGTAACGGCCGGTTTTCTTAGGCTTGAAAGTGATTTGGGCTCGGTC
>JAOTWT010000139.1 GCA_029862725.1 Acidobacteriota bacterium
GACCTCGCAGCGAAGCTTCCTTTCGGCGGAAAGCAAAACGACTTTGAGATCGAGAGCGCCGTGATGCTCTCGACGGTCAAATGTCTGACAAAACCGACGGAAACTCTTCGGCCGCCCAGGAAAAAAGCGGTTCAGTGGCGACTTATTTCACACCTGAATCTCAATTATCTGTCGCTGGTGAATGACGAGGACGGGAAACCCGACGCGCTCCGCGAGATTCTTGGGCTCTACAATTTCAAAGACGATAGCGCGACGAGAAATCAGATCTTTGGTATCAAGAACGTGACATCGAAGCGGGTCGTACGGCGGATCGGGCGGCGGGTCGGAGCGGGTTTTGTGCAGGGAATCGAGACCACGATCACTTTCGACGAGGAACAATTCGTGGGTTCCGGAATGTTCCTCTTCGCCAGCGTGATCGAAAGATTTTTGGCGACCTATGCCTCGATGAATTCCTTTAATCAGCTCGTTGTGGAAACCGAGCAGCGGGAAGGCGAAGTAAAACGCTGGCAGCCGCGAACAGGTGAGCAGGTACTTTTATAGTGTCTTCGCAGGCTGCGTTGACAGCAGAGCCGAAATGAAATGGCAGTAAGGCCCCTAAACGAGTTATTGGCGGACGAGCCGTACCGATTTGATTTTTTTCAGGCGGTACGCCTGCTGGAGAAGATCTACCCGGAACGCCGTGATGTCGGAGCTGACGCGATGCCTGATGAGGAGATCATCAGGTTCCGTTCCCGTATTTCTCTCGATTTCCCGTCGAGTGCGGTCCATGAAATAAAGTTCAGGTCGGACGATCGGGAAGAAAACGAGGCGCTCGAGATGTTCGTCAATTTTATGGGAATGATCGGGGTAAGCGGCGTGTTGCCGACGCATTACACCGAGCTGGCGATGGACAGAATCCGTTATGGAGACACCGCACTTTGGTCATTTACCGACATCTTCACGCACAGGGCGGTGTCTTTGTTTTTCCGGGCCTGGGAAAAATACCGCTTTCCGGCCGCGTACGAGCGCGGCAACGATGATTTTACGAGTTATCTGTTCGATTTTGCAGGATTGGGCACAGATGGGTTGAAAGGCCGGATGCATCTCGACGATGAGACGCTTTTGCCCTATACGGGTCTGATCACACAAAAGCCGCATTCGGCGACAATTGTCGCGCAAATAGTCGCGGACTATTTTGGCCTGAGAGCAAAAGTCTTGCAATTTTTTGGACATTGGATAGATTTAGACAAAGAGAGCATTACAAAACTAAGCAGGGCGAACTCGACGCTCGGCCTCGATGCGATTGTCGGCGCGCGGGTTTGGGATCAGCAGTCCAAGTTTCGCCTGGTGCTCGGTGCTTTAACATTCAACGAGTTTCGGTCGTTCCTGCCAAACGGTTCGGCGTGTAAACCTTTGAAATCAATAGTCCGTTTTTTGGTCGGCCTTGAATTTAATTTTGATGTTCAGTTGATACTCAAGGCGAATCAGGTTCCAAGTACGATCCTGACCACTCGGGCAAAACGCAAACCAATGCTGGGCTGGACATCCTGGCTGAAATCAAAACCCTTTACCGAAGACGATGGTCAACTGGTGTTGGGAGGACGGTGGGTCGAATAAACAAAATCTGCCTGTCAGTTATTAATCTCGGGAGAAATTACGATGAATCTGAACTTGAAGTCTCTTGTCGGAAGATTGAACGATACATGCAGGGGCGCCCTCGAAGACGCGGCTGGTCTCTGCTTATCGAGAACTAATTATGATGTAGAAATCGAGCATTTGCTGATGAAGCTTCTTGAAAGAGATGACACGGATTTACATCATATCTGTAAGTCGTTCGAGGTCAATATCGATCGGCTAACCAAGGATGTCAGCGTTGCCCTTGACCGGTTGAAGACCGGCAACACCAGAACTCCCGGTCTTAGCGAGCGGGTCCCGCGGTGGATACAGGATGCCTGGCTAAAGGCATCAATTGATTTTGACTCGGCCCGCGTCAGGAGCGGACACCTCGTTCTGTCGTTGCTGGAAAACGAGCGAACTGCTCGTATTGCACTGGATATCTCGAGGGAGTTCGAACACATTTCAGTCGAAACGCTGCAAAAAGATCTCGTTGAAATAACATCTGAATCGGATGAACAGCGTGAGGCTGTGGTACTCGGCGAGGCACCCGGTATATCCGGAGGCGACAGGGTCGCAAGCGGCATACCCGGAAAGACGAAAGCACTCGATCAGTATGCCGAGGACCTCACCGCCAAAGCGCGCGAGGGCAAGATCGATCCTATTCTCGGACGTGATTTCGAAATACGCCAGATCATCGACATTCTGACGCGTAGAAGGCAGAACAATCCGATCCTGACGGGCGAGGCGGGCGTCGGAAAAACGGCCGTAGTCGAAGGTTTTGCGCTGCGCATCGCGCAGGGCGATGTACCGGAACCGCTCAAGAACGTCGCGATCAGAGTGCTTGATCTCGGATTGCTGCAGGCCGGAGCCGGCGTCAAGGGAGAATTTGAAAGCAGGCTGAAGGCCGTCATCGATGAGGTCAAGGCTTCGCCGCAACCGATCGTGATGTTTATCGACGAGGCACATACGATGATCGGAGCCGGCGGAACGGCCGGACAGAACGATGCCGCCAATTTGCTAAAACCGGCGCTCGCCCGCGGCGAACTCCGGACGATCGCGGCGACGACCTGGGCGGAATACAAGAAGTATTTCGAAAAAGACGCCGCACTCGCACGACGTTTTCAGGTGGTCAAGATCGAAGAACCAAGCGAAGAAAAGGCGATTGGAATGATGCGAGCAATTGCCGGCAAAATGGAGGAACATCATAACGTCAGGATTCTCGATGAGGCGGTTGTCGATTGCGTAAAACTCTCACACCGCTATATCACCGGCCGCCAGCTTCCCGACAAGTCAGTTTCGGTGCTGGATACATCCTGTGCAAAGGTCGCTATCGGACAAGGTGCCACGCCGGGACCCGTCGAAGACGCCGTCCGGCGGATCGACCATCTTGACCGCGAGATAAGGTCCCTCGAGCGCGAAGAGGTTACCGGTTCCGACCACGCCGAGCGGTTGGCGGAACTGCGCGCGGATCGTGACGTGGTACAGGAAAGGCTTGATGAACTAAACGCGCAGTGGGAGAAGGAAAAAGAAATGACCTCAAAAATGAGGGACATTCGTTTCAACCTTGAGATGTCTTTAACCGGAGGTGGGGACAATAACAAGTCCGAACCGGCTGATGCCGCGGGTTCAGAAACCGCGGATGCGCCCGAAAGCGCCGCCGCGGCGACGGCGGAAACGGGCTCGTCTCCGACGGCAGACGGAACAGGTACCGCGACAGCGACTGAATCGGGCGCGCCGGTTAACACGGATGCATTGAGAGAAGAACTGGTGAGCCTGGGCAAGGAATTGAGAGAAGTCCAGGGTGATGTCCCATTGATGTCGCCCGTCGTTGATGCCCAGGCGATAGCGGACGTGATCTCGGGGTGGACTGGCATCCCGGTGGGCAAGATGGTTGCTGATGAGATTCGCCAGATCATTAACCTTGAAAAGACCCTCGGGGAACGAGTCTTGGGACAAGACCATGCTCTGACGGCGATTTCAGAAAGGATCAAGACATCCCGTGCGAAACTTACGGACCCGAAACGTCCGATCGGGGTCTTTCTGCTTGTCGGAACAAGCGGTGTCGGAAAAACCGAAACCGGACTCGCATTGGCCGACACACTTTACGGCGGCGAACGAAATCTGATCTCGATCAATATGAGCGAGTACCAGGAAGCCCACACCGTTTCCTCATTGAAGGGTTCTCCTCCGGGCTATGTCGGTTATGGCGAGGGCGGCGTACTGACGGAAGCGGTCCGACGCAAACCCTATTCGGTGGTGCTTCTCGACGAAGTCGAAAAAGCGCATCCGGATGTAATGGAACTGTTCTACCAGGTATTCGATAAAGGCGTGCTGGAGGACGGAGAAGGACGCCAGATCGATTTTAAGAACACGATCATCCTTTTGACATCGAATGTCGCAACCGACCTGATCATGTCAATTTCGGCCGATCCGGAAACGCGTCCCGATCCCGCCGGACTCGAAGAAGCGATACGCCCCGAACTCGTCAAGGCGTTCAAGCCGGCGCTGCTGGGCCGAATGGTGACGGTGCCCTTTTACCCGATCTCGGACGACGTGCTCAAGGAAATCGTGCGTCTTCAACTCAAGAAGATCGAGAAGCGAGTCTTTCAGAACCACGGCGCCAAGTTCACATACGACGATGCGGTCGTCGACACCGTCGCGAAACGTTGCACCGATGTCGATAGCGGAGCTCGAAATGTCATCAACATCCTGACCGGCAGCCTGCTGCCGGAAATGAGTGGCGAGGTGTTGTCGCGAATGGCGACCGGCGACGTGATCAAGTCCGTAAATATTGGAGTCAACGAAGCCGAGCAGTTTACGTACGAGTTCGCGTAAATGCTTTGCTAAATTCGACGCGTGTCGCGGGCCGTCCATGCCCGCCGCGCCGAGTTTCTTATGCAATTTGTCGGCTTGAATCCGTCAATGTTTGGAAGGCATCGGGTAATAACCGGTGCCCGTGAGTGCCCGTCGATTCTGGTTTTGACCCGGATTCAGGCGGGGTAGGTGAACAAGCCTGTGACAAGGTTTCAAATCCGCCGAGGGTACCGACGCGGAGAGAGAATACCGGGCCTTTGCGAGTCACGGTAAGAGCCCGTATCTCAGGACAATCGTTATGACGACTTCAACCCAACAGAACAGACTCTTGAATATCACGACCCCGCTCGGCGAGGATTTCCTGCTCCTGAGCAGCGTCGTGGCGAGGGAAGAGATATCGCAGTTGTTCTCTATCGACGTCGAATTGCTGCACGATGAGAACGAAGACGGTTATGTTCCGACGGACGTCGATGCCACTTCGATCCTTGGAAAAATGGTCGGTATCACGGTTGCACAACGTGACGGAACAACGCGGTATCTTAATGGAATGGTCAACCAATTCTCTCAGGGAAATCGCAATACCCGTTTCACACGTTATTCCGCGACAATCGTCCCTCACGTCTGGCTTTTGACCCAGATCTTCCAGAGCCGGATTTTCCAGCATAAGAGCGTCCCCGAAATCCTGCGGGAGGTATTTGACGGATTCAATGTATCGTACGAGATCCAGGGAGAGTTCAATGCCCGGAATTATTGTGTTCAATACCGGGAGACCGATTTTGCGTTTGCCTCCAGGTTGATGGAGGAAGAAGGGCTCTTTTATTACTTTGAGCATTCAAGCGATTCGCACAAGATGATAATCGCAAACTCTGCCCAGTCTCATCAGAACGCTCCATCGAAAGATACGATCCCGTTTTATGCTCAAACGAGCTACGACGAAGATTTCATCAGCACCATTCGGGATATTTGGGTCGACCGCAAACTGCAAACGGGAAAAGTAACGCTCTGGGACCACAATTTCCAGCTTCATTCGAATAAACTCGACGCCCAGCAGCCAAGCCTGTTTACAGTCGGGGATAATCAAAATCTGGAACATTACGATTTTCCCGCAGGTTATGGGCGTAAATACGACGGTATCGACGGGACCGGGGGCGAGCGCGCGGCGGATCTGCAAAAGGTCTTTCCGGACAAAGCAAAGACCGCTGAGAATATGATGAATGCCCTTGATTCGGGCTTCGAGGTACTGTCGGGTATATCGGACTGCTCTTCACTGACTGCCGGGCACCGCTTTACGCTTGAAGACCATCCGAACGACGCTTTGAACGCACAGTATATAATTACCGCGGTGACCCACCAGATAGAACAGAACCCGAAGTATGTGACCGACGATGTCGTCGAACAACCATATTCGAACAGCTTTACCTGCATCCCACACGGCAGTGGCGCTCCGAATTATTGCCCGCCAAGAACGATCCCGAAACCGCTGGTTAATGGTTCGCAAACCGCGACGGTGGTCGGACCATCGGGAGAAGAGATCTTTACCGACAAGTATGGCCGGGTGAAGGTCCAGTTTCACTGGGACCGGCACGGCGATGTCGATGCCAACAGTTCCTGCTGGATCCGTGTTTCGCAGGGCTGGGCGGGAAACCGCTGGGGCATGATGTTTATCCCGCGGATCGGTATGGAGGTGCTGGTTAATTTTATCGACGGCGACCCCGATCAACCGATCATATCCGGATGCGTTTACAACCCTGCGGCGATGCCGCCCTACGACCTGCCTGACGAGAAAACAAAGATGACGATCAAGAGCGATTCGTCAAAAGGCGGAAATGGGTTTAACGAACTCCGGTTCGAAGACAAGAAGGGAGAGGAACAGGTCTTTATCCGTGCCGAAAAGGACATGGATGTCCGTGTTCTCAATGATAAGAAGGAAATCATCGGCAGGGACACGCACTTGAAGGTCGAACGTCATCAGCTTGAAGACATCGTAAGCGACAAGCACCTCAAGGTCGGCGGCGACAGGAATGAGGAGGTGGCCGGCACCGTTTCGCTCACCGCCGCAAATCTCCAGCAGCAGATCACCCAGAATTTCGCACTCGATGCGGGATCCGAGGTGCATATCAAGGGCGGTATGAACTGTGTGATGGAATCGGATACGAGCTTGACGATCAAGGCAGGCGGAAGCTTTATCACGATGAGTGCCGCGGGCATCTTTATTAAGGGCATGATGGTGAATATCAACAGCGGAGGTGCGGCAGGATCCGGCTCCGGTTGCAGCCCGAATTCGTCAGAAACCGCGCTCGAAGCAGTTGACGCGGAGGCAGGCGGCGATATATCGGCCTCCAGCCCGCCGCCGAAACCCAAAAGCTTTACACCGCTCGGACAGATGCTGAAGAACGCGTCCCGCGATGGCACGCCGTTCTGCGAACCGTGACGGTAGACCTTATGGATGAGTTTCATCTATGGATAAAGACAAACTAAGAGAAACCCTGCAGGTCAGTAACATGCGGCTTTATTGCGTGCTGGACGGCGCCGCTGTGCCCGATCTTCCGAAGCGCCTCTACCGGAGCCGGCTCAAGAACTACTGCCTGCTGAGGGGGAAGCTGACACCGGATGTCGTTCATATGGCCCCCTATGTCGTCTATTTAAAACCCGACAGTGATTTCACTTCGTGGGTACTGGACGAGAGTTTTGGCAAGAACTGGGGAATCTTTGCACACTCCCGTTCCACCATTACCGAAATGAGGCGGCACTTTCGGTCCCTTATCAATGTTCATGACGAAGACGGGAACCCGTTGATCTTCCGGTTTTACGACCCTCGCGTCATCAGGCGTTATTTACCGACCTGTAATTTGGGTGAGGTCAAGGTGTTCTTCGGCAAAATCGAATCGTATTATGTCGAAGCGGACAACGAGGAAAAGCTGATTC
>JAOTWT010000140.1 GCA_029862725.1 Acidobacteriota bacterium
CGAACGGTACAAAACGACGCGCCTCATTTTACATATCTAGGGCATCCGCAAAGCGAATTACCTTCCATCGGCCTGAAAAAAGTCGAAAAGAAAGACGGTTCATTCTGGATCCCGGATATCTAGGTCCGGGAGTCAGTTACTTAATATCGCGCGAGGTCAGGAGAACTTACCAATGTCAAAAACCATTGTGTTTAGCCGCATCGCAGCCGTACTGCTTTTGGTCTGGCTGTCAGTCGGCATGGCCGTCGGTCAGGAAAAAGGCAAGTCCGAGGCGGATGCGGGTGCCAAAAAGAAGCCGCTTCCCCTGGTCGCGACGAGAAAAATTGAATTTACCACCGAGGAAGGAACCTGGATGACCGTCGATATATCGCCGGACTCAAGGACCTTGATATTCGATCTTCTCGGAGATATTTATAGTTTTCCGGTAACCGGCGGTGCGGCGAAACCTCTTGTCGATGGCTTGGGTTTCGCCTCTCAACCGACATACTCGCCCGATGGGCAAACCATCGCGTTTATTAGCGACCGCGGGGGTTCGAATAATCTTTGGATAGCTTCCAAGGACGGGTCGAACCCGCAGCAATTATCGAAAGAGAAACAGGCCGAATTTGCTTCTCCGGTATGGACACCGGATGGCGAGTCAGTTGCTGTTTCAAAGGCCTCGCCTGCCACACGGGGAGCATTCGAAATGTGGGTGTATCATCGCCTGGGCGGGTCGGGCCTAAAAATCTCGAAGGGCGGCCCGGGGCCGACGGCGCAGGCGGACACGCCGCGCCCCAGCGATTTGGGGCCTTTTATTTTTCGGAACTACCTCTTTTACGCGCGGCAGGCCCCAAGAACGGGCTCGCGATTTCTTATTCCTGAAACCCAATTGACCCGCCGCGATCTGACAAGCGGCGACGAAGACGGAATCACGTTTCTGCCGGGAAACGCATTCCGGCCGGTTGTTTCCCCGAACGGCGATTTACTGGTGTTCGGCTCTCGATATGAGGGAAAGACGGGTCTGCGCATTCGCGACCTCAAGACGGGGGATGAGCGCTGGCTCAAATTTCCCATTCAAAGGGACGAACTCGAATCCCGGCCGACGCGTGGCCTTTTGCCGGGCTACTCATTTTCACCGGACGGCTCATCGGTGTTTATTGCTTATGGAGGGAAGATACGGAGAATCGACGTGAAGGACGGTGCGGTCACGGAGATACCTTTTTCAGCCAAAGTATCGCTCGACACAGGGCCATCGCTCTATCGGGACTTCAAAATTGAGGAGGGTCCCGTCCGGGCGCGTCTCATCCAGGAACCCGAAATCTCGCCCTCCGGCAAAATTACGTTTTCGGCGCTTGCCGCTGTGTACACCCTTGAACCCGAATCGAAAGAGCCGGTCCGGCTTACCTCGGTTCCCGATCCACGCGAATATCAGCCCTCCTGGTCACCGGATGGAAAGAGTGTGGTTTTTGTTTCATGGTCGACCAAGGGCGGGCATGTTTGGTTGGCGGAACCAGAAAACGGAACACCTCGGCGCATTTCGAATCGGGCGGCGTTTTACCGTGATCCGGTTTTTACGCCCGACGGCCGGTTTATCGTCTGCTTGAGAACGACGCGCCAAACAAGGGTCAACCACCCTTCCGATTTTTTGGGGCCGCAACCGGGGCTCGATATCGTGAAGATACCGGTCTCGGGAGGCGACGCTGAAACTATTGTGCCCGCGCGGGGCCTCGGAAGGCCGCATTTTGGACCCGAGAGCGACCGCGTCTATGTTTACGGTAACCGCGGGCTCATTTCTTACCGTTTTGACGGAACGGATTCGCGAACTCATCTAAAAGTCGTCGGGAAACCCCAGGGGCCGCGTCCGAATCCCGCGCGCGACGTTCGGATCAGTCCCGACGGCAAGCATGCCCTCGCACGGTTTAGAAACGGACAACTCTTTATATTGAAGGTCCCCCGTGTTACGGGAGATGTTCCGACGATCAACATCGCCAGCCCTTCACTTCCGGTCAAACGACTGACGACGATCGGTGCCGACTCTTTTTCGTGGGCGAATCGCGGTTCGACGGTAACGTGGACGGTCGGGACGACCTTATATCGCCGAAACTTAGAAGAGATTTCCTTCGAGCAGAAGAAGAAGGATGAGGCTGAGGGCAAGGACAAGGAGAACGACGCCGAGGGCGCTGAAGAAAACGGTGAATCCGCAGCAAAAGATGACGACGAAGAATCGAAAGCGGCGGCTCTTGAAATAGTGGTCAAAAGGCCACGCCACAGCCCAGAAGGTACCGCAGTTCTGCGAGGCGCCACGGTGATCACGATGAAGGGTCGGGAGGTCGTCGAAGACGCCGATATCATCATCCGTGACAACCGGATTCTCGCGATCGGAAAACGCGGCGGACTCAAAATACCGGAAGACGCGCGGATATTCGATCTGTCCGGCAAAGTTATCATGCCCGGCATCGTCGATATCCACGCCCACTGGGAAGTCCGCCACTCGGTTCTGGATACGGAGGATTACACTTTCCTCGGAAACCTCGCATATGGAGTCACGGCCGGAAGGGACCCGCAGACCAGCACAAACGACACGTTCGCCTATCAGGACCTCGTTGACACCGGGCAGATGATCGGTCCGCGTGTGTTCACGACCGGTCCGGGCATTTTTTCGGACAGTGATTTTAAGAACTATGACGAGGCGAAAGACACCGTTTCGCGGTATAAGAGGCATTACCGTGCCGAAACACTGAAATCATATCTGGTTGGAAACCGGCAGCAGCGCCAGTGGGTCGCGATGGCCTCGAGGGAGCTCGGGATAATTCCGACCACCGAGGGCGGGAGCAATTTCGCTTTGGATCTGACTCACGCGATCGACGGATTCAGCGGAAACGAACACGCACTGCCGGTCGTTCCGCTTTACGACGATGTCGTTCAGCTTTACGCGCGCACGGGAATAACCTACACGCCGACGCTTGTCGTCGCCTATGGCGGACCTTCGGCGAAATACTACTTCTTCGAAAACAGCGACTTATATTCCGACCCGAAGCTGCGGCGTTTCAACCCGCAGGCCGTGCTCGATGAAAAGACGGCGCGTTTGCCGTTCTTTCGCGACAGCGAGTACATATTCCCGCAAATCGCCGCCGGTGCGAATTCCATACTGAAAGCCGGCGGGAGGATCGGTGTCGGAGGACATGGCGAGCTTCAGGGACTTCAGTGCCACTGGGAGATGTGGGGTTATGCGATGGGCGGCATGGAAAATCACGATGTCCTGCGAACGGCAACCATACTTGGGGCCGAAGCTATCGGCTATGGAAGCGAGTTCGGAAGCCTCGAGACAGGGAAACTCGCGGATCTGATTGTGCTCGACAGAAATCCATTGGTCGATATCAGGAACACGAATTCGATAAGATATGTAATGAGGAACGGCGAATTCTATAATGGAAACACGCTCGATCAGATTTACCCTGTCGAAAAGAAGCTGCCGGAGATGTGGTGGTGGTCGGAAAACCCTTCGCAATTCACGGATTAGTCGATGAGAATTTGCCCGAAATGTCATACAAAGTATACCGATCTCACGCTCAAATTCTGTCTCCAGGATGGTGCGGAGCTGCTGCAGGGTGCAGATGATAAGACCGAAGTTATCGATAGCGGTTCGTTTAGCGATGACCCGACTGTTGCGCATATAAGCGCGGAGGCTGCCGGGCGTTCCGGTCAGGCAATGCCCGACTCCGGGCCGTCCATAAAAACGTTTGTTCGCGACCGCGAAGGTCTTTACAAACCGCGGGTTGGATTTGTTTCGGGGGTTGTCGCAGGCGCGTTGATTTTGGGCTTGTTGGCCGCGATATCGCTCGCCATTTGGTTCCTCCCGCGTATGCTCCAGGCGGAGCCAAATGCCAACGTTAATGTTCAAAAGCCGGAAACGTACCGCGTCACCGCCGATTCCGCGAAATCGGTCGAAGCGTCGAGCGTGCGAAAATCTGAAAAAGGGAATCTCTACATTGCGGAAAATATTTTTGATTCGGATATCCGTACGGCATGGTGCGAAGGGGTCCGCGGTGCGGGAAAAGGGGAATGGATCAAGATCGATTTTGGAAAGAAACTGAAGATAAGCAGCCTCGAACTAAAGCCGGGTTATTTCAAAAATGCCTCGATCTGGAAGAAAAACAACCGCGTCTCTTCCGTTCAACTGCAGTTTTCCAACGGGCAGTTCCGGATCTTCGATTTACCGGACGAGATGAAGACCCAGCATATTGCTCTTGACGGCATCGAGACAACCTTTGTGAAGATGACGATCAGGGATATCCACGCCGGCTCGTCGGATCGCGAAGATACACCGGTCTCCGAGATCGCCTTCGTAGCTGAAAAATAGAAACGAGTACCCGAAGGAACCAAAATGAAAAAATGCCCCGCCTGCCAGAGTACCTATTCCGATGAGACGCTTTTATACTGCCTGCAGGACGGTGTCCCGCTTGAGGATGCGACGTCGGAGACCATTGAAGCCGAAACTGTTCTGCGGCCCCATGCTCCCGTGCAACTGACGGTCCCAATCAGTGACTCGAGTGAGGAGAGGATCGAAGCAAACGCCGGGTCCGGTCCGGCAGCAGCAGAGCATTCATCGGGGACGAGGACCCTAATTACCATCCTCACCACGGTTCTTATCATGCTGCTTTTGTTTGGTGTTTTGGGGGTGTCGGGCTATTTGTACCTTAACCGCGATGTGCAAACTCAGACTCCGGGCAATGAGTCCAACACCAATCAGATCGTGCGTTCCAGATCACCGGAAAACGTTGCCGACACTCCCTTGGCTCAGAATACCCCGAAGCCAAGCCAAACTCCGCAGACGCCCACTCCATCGCCGACCAGCACACCCGACCTCGCGGATCTTAAAAGGCGCGTATCCGAAAAGGTGTACGCATGGACCGCCCTGGCGAGGGCCCGAAATCTCAATGCCTATATGGATATGTATGGCAAAAGGATCGACTATTACAATAAACGGGGTGCGACAAAAGAGTTTGTCCGAGGCGACAAATCGAAGGCTTTTACAAAATACGACAAGCTGGAGATCGTTCTGAGCAATATGAATGTGACTCCCCTTAAAGACGGGCTGGTCGCAGCGGAATTCGACAAGGCCTTTAATTTCACGGCGCCATCCGAAGCCGTGTCGGGCAAGGTCAGATCGCGGCTGGTGTTTCGCGAGAGCGGCGGTGAATTGAAAATCGTCAGCGAGCGGGACATGAAAGTCTATTATGTCAATAAATAAGATATCGACGCGGCTTGCGACAAATGCGGACGGCGAACGGGTCCGCGAGCTTGTATTCGGAATCCTTGACGAGTACGGGCTACAGCCGGATATCGACGGGATCGACCGCGACCTTTTCGATATCGAAAAACACTATATCGGGCGTGGCGGTGTTTTCGAGGTGCTTGAGGACGAGAATGGCGTGATCGTCGGTTCTGTCGGGCTCTCTCCCGTCGATGAAGACTCGATCGAACTCCGTAAGATGTATTTTGACCCCTCGATACGCGGGCACGGGCTCGGCAAGAAAACACTCAGCCGGATGATCGCGACCGCCGAGGCATTGGGCTTTAAGAAAATTGTTCTCGAGACAGCCAGCCCCTTGATTGAGGCGATAGGGCTTTACAAGTCGTTTGGGTTTCAGTCTGTTAGCGCCGCCCATACCCCTCGCTGCGATCAGGCCTTTGCTCTTAACCTGCCAGCCGGCCCTCAAAATCCTTGATCTTAAAAAAAAGATGACCGGAGATTTTTCCGGCCACCAAAATCGCCTGGTTGGGGTTCGCGCTAGTTTACATACCACCCCGCCGTTGCAACGTCATTTAGAAGGCCACCGAACGGCAGACACCTGAAAACGGCAACATCCGCCGCACCGTCTCCGTCGTAGTCGCCGGTCACAGTCGGGTTGTCCCCGGGTTGCCCGAACAGGGACTCGACCACCATCCCATTTGAGCTTTGGAGAATAAAGAACGATGCGGATGTCGAGCCCTCTGCGCGCCATACCGCAAGGTCGGCCATGCCGTCTCCGTCGTAGTCCTGCGGAACGATAAAGTCCGTCGCCGCCGAACCGAATCCGGTCACCGTAAACGCCCCTGTGCCGCTGTTGCTGTTGTACCAGACATTAGTCGCCCCCGGTCCGGAGCCGATCGAATTGATCCTTCCTTCTTTTCTGAACTTATCAAGGGCCCGCATTTTTTCGCGCGCACTTCCGTATCCGAAAACGCTTGTTCCGTTGGACCGGAATGACGCCGATTCATCGCGGACGATACTGACATCTGACTTTCCATCGCCGTCAAAGTCGACATTGGCAGGTTGAAGAATTGGACCTCCGGTCTTAGCTGCTCTTGGGGGGTTGACCGTCGTTTTGCTAAAGAGCTGTGGGTTTGCAGACGTCACAAACAGACCCAAAGCGATTATCATCGACCAAACGATCTTTTTAGTTACCTTTGACATAGACCTTTCTCCTGTTTCTCGCTCGAAATGTGCAATAGATTCGGGCGCACGACCCACGTATTTGTTGTGCGTCAAAGAGGCAATCAAAATGGCTATTATTCACAGGATTTTTCGATTTTATGCAAGATATCATACGAGGTGTTTTTTTCGATAGTCTCGCTGGCTTAAACTGTCATAAATAAAGCACTTCGTGTCCTGCAACCAATTCTTGGCGGAATACCTCCTAATTCTGTTAACATTAACGTCCGGTAATTGTTTATGAAGTCTCGAGTTCTAGATACCCTGGCAACTTTTGCGCTGAGCTTTTCGTTGGGCCAATTTGCGGCCGGTCAAGTTCTACCCCCGCCGCCTCCGATGTTGAACGACAAAGAGGAATTGCGTATCGATACGCAGTTGGTCGATGTGCCGGTCGCGGTTACGGATCGCGCCGGAAAACCTGTCCTAAAGCTAAAGAAAGAGAATTTCGTCGTTTACGAGGATGGCAAGCCGCAAGAAATCGCCAGTTTTTTTGCGACCGATGAGGCCTTTGAAGTTGCCCTTCTGCTCGACACATCGGGCTCGACCCGTTCCGACCTCCGTTTGATAAAGCGCGCCGCGCGTCTTTTTTTGGATTCACTCAGACCCGGCGACCGTGTTTCGATCATCGCGTTTAACACGGCCGAGCAGGAAGACGGGGGTGCCGGGGTAACCAGAACATATCCTATAAGTGAAGTAATTACTGGGCTTACGGAAAATAGAGAAACACTTTATGCGGCACTCCAGAGGGTTGGAACAAGCAATGGGACGCCGATTTATGACAGTTTGGTGAAGGTCGCCGAAGAGATCTTCGCCACCGTTCCCTCCGAGAGAT
>JAOTWT010000141.1 GCA_029862725.1 Acidobacteriota bacterium
TCTTCTTTGCCCAAGCTCCTGAAACTGATGCCACATCAACGTCGTGTAGATCGCGAGCATCTCGGCCGCAATCTGCTTGTCCCTGTCCTCCATACCAGCGATCGTTTTGTCAGACAAAAGCTGGTTTTTGAGCTGCGCGAAGAGGGCTCTTTCATGGGAAAACAGTGGAGAATAGAAACCGCCGACGAGGTACTGCGGCTCCCCGCTGATATCGGTCGCGGCCGGATCGATGTTCCTGAAGATGACGTAATTGTTTATTACGTAATAGAGCATCGCAAAAGAAAGATCGTTAGCCGGATATTCCTTCTGCAAGGCAATATTTTCGTAAAACCGGAGAGCCTGCTCGAGGGCGTTCTTGAGGTCTGCCTTTTCGGCTTCCGTTCCTTTCGATTGATCCGCAATAAGACCGGGCAAGAGATGCCGCCCGTCGCTGTTAAAGGATGTCCGCCCCGTCGCAACCACCTTTTTCCTGGCGGTGCGAACCGTCCCCGAATTGTTCAGGAGCCGCTTGTTTATCTCCCCCTGCATCGCAATCCTGGCAAGCTCCAGATTGCTCATGCTGCGGTTGTAAGTCCAGTTCGGTCCAAGCGTCCAACTCCCCGCGGCGGTTTGACCGGGCGCCGCCGCATTGAGAAACAGGATGCAAATGGTAAGGCTCAACATTCTCACAAGGCACGCCCTTTGATGAAGGAAGCCAAAATTGCGTTTTCCGCAACATTGGCTTCCTTTCTAGCAGCCCGATTGGCGGTAGCCACTGGTGAAAGACCCGCGACTAGCCTCTTGAGTTGTTTATAATCGTCATTTGGGACTCATGCGCATTCTTAAGCATGTTCGAAATCGTCGCGAGGCGTTCCTGCTGCATGTGTTGCTGTGCCTGCATCGCCATATTCCGGAGAGACTGCTCTTCCTGCATTTTCATTATCTGCTGGTGAATCGCCAAAGTGTCCTGACCCTGTCCAGGCCCGTTGATTCCAGGTGTGTTGTTTACCGCCATTTTATTTCTCCTTGATTAGTGGTTTGTCGTAATTTGCCCGTTATCTAATTTGATAACCCTGTAAATACCCAAAACGATCATCCGCGCCCTGTTGGCCGCCGGATCCGTTTGCTCCGGATCGAGTTCGATGGCCTTTTCCAAATAAGCTACTGCTTCTTCAAGCCTCCGCTGCCGAACAAATATCTCAGCGATATTGACGTACGGAGCAATCTCTTCGCGATCGATCTCGATTGCGCGTTCAAGATGTACGATCGCCTCCTGGTCCTGTTGATTTAGCGTCAGGATCGCACCAAGTGCCGAGTGTGCCTCTGCGCTTCCGGGGTCCATCTCAACCAATCCTTCAAATATCGTTCTTGCCTTGTGCAGATTTCCCTGCTCGAAAAACATTGCGCCGACCCGGCCCATTTCGGTAAATTCCTCTTGCGAGATAGCCAGCGACTCCCGAAATGTCTGTTTCTTCTCTTCCATAGAAAGTCCGCGGAGGTGTTATATCCTCAACTTCGAAAATGCGGATCCGGCCGCGTGATCGCTGAATTTGCTTTGATCCCTGAATGTCCGATAGAGCAGGTCCACGGTGGCAAATACTTTCCGCAGCGCGTCGAATGGGCGCTCCACGTTAGGGCCGCCCGACTTGCCGATCAGCCCGTTGAATTCCTTCAACAACTCCGTGAGCCTTCCCGGACTAAGGGGAGTCATACCAGAGGATGAACTTTGGAATCTCCCCAGCGGAGGCAGCTTGGAGGCCCGGGCGGCAAAATGCATGTCAAACCTCGAAAGAAGGCCGCGAACCTCATCTTCGAGGTGTGTCCGGTTCCCTCCCATCGAGTCGAGACCGAGTTTGACGAAAGGCGCGATCCTGCCAAGACCCATCGTCTCGAGAGACCCAATGCCGATCGCTTTCAATTCTTCTGACGTTCCCAACATTATGGTCCCTCTTTTGAATTCCGGATTCGTATCTCGATCGTTCTGTCTATTTATCGCCACCCGGATTCGAGAGTTTCCTGCCAAATCAATTTTTTTGTATGCCAACATTTTTTTTCCCTGATAAAGATGACCAGGTGCGATCGCTAGTGACAAGCCGTTTGGATTGCGGTAAATTGAAAACCGTTTATGGTGGCCATCGAACAGGAATGGATCAGCGGCGACGTCACGCTCGGTACGGCGGCAAACTGGTCGGCGGACGAGATTCGCCTGGTTTCGGAACTCGGATACGCACTGGCGCAGCAGGGGCGAAACGCCGAGGCGATTGCCGTGTTCGAAGGACTCTCGGCGCTCGCACCCGCGACACATTATTTCGATTCCGCCCTTGGCGCTCTTTGGCTCCGGGAGGCAAATTTCGTTAAGTCCCTAAAACATCTCAACGCCGCGCTGGAATCTGATCCCGACGATATCCCGAACCGGGTCAACCGTGCGGAAGCCCTGATACACACCGGCGACCCGGAGTCGGCGATAAAGGACCTCTCACGCGCGATCGCCACGGAAACGGAAGGCCCTTTGACAGAACAATGCGTCGTCCGCGCCACGGCGCTTCTGGCCACTCTCGCGGGCGAGAAATAACCGCCTGTCAGCTTTCTTATTTTTATTAGGAAACAATTCCCTTAAGCGGTCGATAACAATATCGAATTTGAGACTATTGTGTTTGATCGCCCGAATTTACGGAGGAAACCCTAATGACAGAAGCTCTCGCCGCCGCCGTTCAGCAGCTTGCCCAGCAAACCTCGAATCAAACAGTTACCAGCAATCCGGGTCCCTTAACGGGATCGAGGTCCTTTGAGACGTATTTGCAACAGACCGGCGGCCAGGATGGCAAGCAGGCAGGCATCAGCGGAAGCGGCATCCAGGATCGGTTGGACAAACTCGAAGGCGACCTCGCCGATAAGCTTCGTTCATCGAACGGAAAGAAAACCGGGCCCGACATGATACCGGTAGAGCTCCTCGATAATAAGAGCCGCCTCGGGCTCTTAAAGGAAGCCTACAGGCAGACGGAGACAAGCGGATCCGCTGGTGGATTCGAAAGCAAGTTCATCCAGGTCGAAAACGAGTATAAGCAGGTCGAGGCGATCATGTCTTCCGAAAAGGACCTCTCGCCGGGCGAACTTCTCGCGCTCCAGGCACGGCTCTACCAGGTTTCCCAGCACATCGAAGTGATGAGCAAAGTGGTTGATCAAATGGCCGGGGGTATCAAGACCGTTCTGAATACAAACGTTTGACCGAACCGCTAATATTTATCCGGAATGGCATCAAACAGCATTAAAACCGACCAAATTCCCGACAGGCGCGCCGAACGCGTGGCGCCGCTTCCGCCGAAGCGAAACGGCGGCAGTTTTAAGCTTCGGGAATCGAATGACCGAAACAGCGAGCCCGGGTCGTATAAAAATACGGGCCGCGAAAGAGACCATGGAGATGAATGGGTCCGGGAACGCACGCTCGATGAGCTGAAGACGATTATCCAGGCAATCCAACTCGGCGTCACAGATGATTGGAAGCTGACGGACCTCGTTTTCTATGCCCGGCATCCGGAATTGAAGGGAACGCCCCTGACGGCGGACCACCAGCACCTGCTCGACGAGTGGAACTCGATCAGCGCGTTGCTGGTTCATCCCGCGATAAACGAACTGAACAACCTGGAATCTTCGGGCGGACTGATCGAGTTTTCGGATATCGGACCCGACTTTTCCGATTCTTTGAGAGCGGCAAGCGCAAACAGGATCGACGCCGGAAGTCTATCGGCTTACACAACGCTCTACGACGACGTCATCGCAAATGCGACCGAGTGGTGCCCGGGACTTTCGCCCGCGATCCTGAAAAGCCTTCTCGCCCAGGAATCCGCCTTCAACCCAACCGTGATCAATAAATACGGCTATGCGGGCATCGCCCAGTTTGGCCGGCCCGCAGCTCGTGAAGTGGGACTCAATGTCGGCATCGCGGGCACTCGCAGCGATGAACGACTCGATCCGGAAAAAGCGATCCCTGGGGCCGCCCGGCTTCTCAATATTAAAGCTCAACGCCTGACCGCAACCGCTTTTGCGAGATATGGACGCCCGACCGGCATCGAGTTTTGGAAATTTGTAACCGCAGCCTATAACGGCGGCGAGGGCACGGTCGCCTTGGCGATGGGGCACGCATATCGCCTCGGACTCAGCAAGGCACGTGAGCAGGATCTGGCGGGACCGGCGGCGGTCTCGTTCGCGAGAAACTTCGCATCGAAATGGGAAAATCTCAAGGTCGGCGGAATGAACTCACCGCTGGGACTCGCGGCAAGCCGTTATTTCCCTTCAATTGCTGCACAAAAATACAGCGAGATAGGCAATTACCCGTCACAGATCGTCGCCCGTGTTGCGGGAAGCTACCGCTAAACGAAGACCAAAATCCAACCGCTTTTGCCCTACATCAAATTCCGCGCAAACAGCTCAAGCATGAATTCGAACGCGTCATAGGCATCGTCAAAATAGACGATAAAACGGCCTATAATGAACTGAACCGATAACGCCACCACCAGGATCCCCATCGCCATTTTTACAGGAAGGCTTAGAAAGAAGACATTTGCCTGCGGTGCGACGCGATTTATGAGCCCGAAGAACAGGTCTGTAAGCAAGAGCGCCAGTACCGCCGGTATCGCCAACTGGACGCCGATGCTAAAGATGGTCCCCGTCAAAACGGCGATAAACTCGAACGCCGGCGAAAAACCCTGTTCGATATGCGGAAACCTCGTGGCCGGGAGTAATTCGAAACTTCTTACGAGTGCTGAAATAAAGAATCGGTGCGCCCCGATCGTCAGAAATATCACGATCGCGAGCTGGATCTTGAACTGGCCGAGCTGCGAAACGCGGGTCGCAACCTGGGGCGCCATCAACTCACCCATCGTCGCTCCGCGCTGATGGTCGATAATCCTTCCGGCAACCAGCACGGCGTAAAATACCGCCGAAGCCACAAACCCCAGCGTAAATCCCACGAAAACTTCTTTTGCAAGGAGCGCGATGAATCCCACGGGTCCAAAACCGAGCGTCTGGCCATCGAGGGGGATCTCGGCGACGGCCGAGGGATAGGCAACGATCACGAGGGCCGTCGCCAGTGCCACTTTTACCTGCGCGGGCACTGCCTGCCCCCCGAAAAACGGGACGATATTTACAAAAGCGACAAACCGCGCAAACAAGAGCCCGAACAAAACAAGAAAGGCCTGCGGGCTGCCGCTGACCTCGAATGTCCTGAGGACCACTTCCAGTAATTGAAGGAATTCCTGCATTTATCGGTGCATATCTATCTAACTACGCTGACCTGAAGCATCAGGTCGAAAGTCGCCTTCCCAAACTCCGTCAGCAGCTTCATCATCCAGGGGGCGGTGATCATTATCACGAGAATGGTCGCGATGATCTTCGGGACAAAGGTCAGCGTCTGCTCCTGGATTTGTGTCAAAGCCTGAAAGAGGCTTACAAGGAGTCCGACGATCAGGCTCGCCAAAAGCGGGAACAAAGAAAGCAGAAGGATCAGCCAAAGGCCCTCGATCGCGACTCTTGTAAAGATTTCCATACCGCCTCCCTACATATACCCGAGCACCAGATTCTGGATCAGAAGCACCCAGCCGTCTATCATTACGAAAAGCAGCAACTTGAAAGGCAGCGAGATGATCGTCGGCGACAGCATAAACATCCCCATCGCCTGCAGAATATTCGCGACGACCATGTCGATCACGAGAAATGGTATGAAAAGAAAGAACCCGATCTGAAACGCTTCGGTAAGCTGCGATGTTACGAACGCGGGAATTATTATGCGGAAATCCTCTGGCGTGATCTCCTTGGGGTCGTTCCCGTTCTTCTGGGCCATGCGCCTCGCAAGATCGTAGAACATTACCTGGTTCTTTTCGTGGGTGTAACGCTTCAGAAAGGTCCGGAGCGGCTCTTTTGCGCGGGTTGAAGCGTCAAATAACGTCTTTACGGATGTCTCTGAAAAGATTGCTTCCGTATTCTCGACGTCGCCCGCCTCCGCTCTCATCTTCTCGATTACCGGCGCCATGATGAATATCGTCAGAATCAACGCAACGCCCGTGATCACCTGGTTCGGGGGTACCTGGCCCGTTCCGAGAGCGTTCCTTAGAATCGAGAGGACAACGGCAAGCTTGACGAATGACGTCAGCATTATCAGACCGAAAGGGGCAAGCGCCAGCGCGCCGATGACGATGATAAGGACAACCGGATTGGCGGTCTCGGCGGGTGACCCGGGGCCTTCTTGCGCAAACGCGCTTCCCGCGAGCAGCGCGATACCGGCACCAATTGCAAAAATCCTGTTCGAATTCCTCATTTTCCCACCCGTTTTTTGCCAAGGGCCTGTGAGATCTTACCCGTTATTTCGCTGGCAATCATCGAAGTGCCGGAATTTTCACGGGCCGCCGCTATCTCTCCCTCTGCGATCCGTGCCGATTCGGCGTCGAGTTCCGACACCAGCTGGACACCCGCCTCGGATATCGCCACCAGAAGCCACTTGCCGGCGACTTCGACAACGCACAGGCTCTTTCGCGCGTCGATGGTCACACGATCGACAACCCGGACCATGCTTCCCGAAGAACCGGCAAAATTGAATTTCGGCAGGATGACCCTGAAAAGCAGATAAGCGAGGCCGCAAACGACCGCCAATGCGAGTATCGTTTGCACCATCATCCATAGAAAACTCAATCCCGATTCCATAGACGCCCTCTAGACCAAAACTCTTGTGATCCTCACCCCGAGCTGCTCGTCGATCTTCAGCAATTCCCCCGTCGCGATTGGACGGTCACTATTCTCCGCTACCAGCTCCACCGGATCTTCGGGCCGGCAACCGAGCTCGATTATCTGCCCGGCATGCAGGTCTCCCAGCTCGTTGAGGCTGATCTTGCGTCCGGCAACAAGCACGCGAAGATCGACCATCACGTTTTCGAGTGCGACCAGACCTTCCGCCGAACCACCCTCACTCGGCATCTCCTCAACTTGCTCTTCCACAGCCGACTCAAGACCCGCTTCGTCCGGCGAACCCTTTTCTCTTGCTTCGTTCACACCTTTAGCCCCCTGAACCCTGTTGGTTTTCTTAATCCTCTCGTAGTTGCGAATGCTCCTCGTCTGGGCTGCCTCGCTGATCCTGAATTGACTGCCGTCCTGATCCGCGAAAATCTTTCCTTCAAGCACCAGGTTCGACGAACTGCCCACATAGCACCGTACCGCCGGGCAATTCATATCCCCGTCCCACAATTTGCGGTTCGGATCGGTGACCAAAACCACGTCGCCGGTCTCAAGAAAAGGGATCTCGACGGCAGAAATTGTCGTC
>JAOTWT010000142.1 GCA_029862725.1 Acidobacteriota bacterium
ATAAACACAACGACTCCGACCGATGAGAGCTGATTTTTTGGAACGAGTCTTGTTATTAAACGAAAACAAATAACTTTGACATTTAGGCGGTTCGAAAAAATTGCTCTCCAAAGGCATGAACTGAATGGCCGAATGCGGACCTCCTAACTTTCCATCAAAGCATACAGATTCCGGGAACGTATTTTCACGGATGGTTATGTTGAAGAAAGGAGGTCCTATGGAAAACAACATTCCAACGATCCTAAAAGCAATGGAGGCCAAAGGATACAGCCGCCGGGAGTTCTTACTTTTTTGCGGACTCGCGACCGCCGCCGCCGGACTCAGCGGTTCCGGCCTGGCTCAGGTTGTGGAAGCATTTGAAACACAAGCGCGTCCGCCGATCATATGGCTGCATTTCCAGGAATGCACCTGCTGCAGCGAATCCTTCATTCGTTCATCGCATCCGATTGTGGCTGATGTAATTTTTGACACCCTCTCGCTTGATTACACCGAAACATTGCAGGCAGCCTCCGGAGTACAGGCCGAAAAATCACTCCAGGACACAATGAAAAACAACCAGGGTAAGTACATCCTGCTTGTCGAAGGTTCGGTTCCGATGGCCGGCGAAGGAGCCTATTGCATGATAGGCGGCAGATCGGCAGAACAAATCCTTGAAGAAGCCGCCGAAGGCGCAGCGGCGATCATTGCATGGGGAAGTTGCGCATCAAACGGTTGTATTCAGGCCGCTAATCCGAATCCGACCAACGCCACTCCGATACACAAGCTCGTTAACAAACCGGTGATCAACGTACCGGGCTGTCCCCCGATCGCGGAAGTGATGACTGGCGTCGTAACGCATGTCCTCCTGTTCGGGAAGATTCCCGATCTCGATTCGCAGGGACGGCCGAAAGAGTTCTACTCGCGAAGGGTTCACGACACCTGTTACCGGAGACCCTATTACGATGCCGGCCTGTTTGTAGAATCATGGGACGACGATTCGGCCCGAAAAGGCTACTGCCTTTACAAAATGGGCTGCCGGGGCCCCACAACCTACAACGCCTGCTCCGTTACAAAATGGAACGCGAATTTGAGTTACCCGATCCAGTCCGGTCACGGCTGTATTGGCTGCAGCGAATCCGGATTCTGGGACAACGGTCCGTTTTATCAGCATCTTGGATCTTTCCCCGGATTCGGAATTGAATCTACGGCGGACACGATCGGTGCGACGGTAGCGGCCGTTACCGCGGGCGGAGTAGCCCTTCACGCGATCACCTCGAATGTTCGCAAACGCAAGGCAATAAGGGAAAACATGGAGGAATCGGTTGAGATCGAGAGGACGATAGATCGGCCCGAAGAGGCAGACGAAGCGAAAAACTCGAAGCGAGAAGAAGCGGTTCCTTCTGACAAAAAAGACACAGGAGGTGAATCATGACCAGAGTAGTGGTCGACCCGATTACACGAATCGAGGGGCATCTGCGCGTCGAAGCGGTAATCGAAGGCGGCAAAATAACTGACGCATACAGCTCGGGCACGATGGTTCGCGGTATTGAAAAAATTCTGAAAGGACGCGATCCAAGGGACGCATGGGCTTTCACCGAACGTGTCTGCGGGGTTTGTACTACCGTACACGCTTTGGCCAGTGTCCGCGCCGTTGAAGACGCAATCGATATCACGGTTCCCAAGAATGCCGAACTTGTAAGAAATATCATGTTTTGTACCCAGTTCGTTCAGGACCACGTCGTGCACTTCTATCATCTGCACGCGCTTGACTGGGTCGACGTCGTCAGCGCTCTCTCGGCCGATCCGGAAGAAACGTCGAGAATCGCGAAAACACTTTCGAACTGGCCAAAAACCTCGTCGGGGTATTTTTCGGATCTGCAGAAACGCTTGAAGACCTTTGTCGAAAGCGGGCAGCTTGGAATTTTCGCCAATGGCTACTGGGGACATCCAGCGTACAAACTGCCCAAGGAAATAAACCTGATCGGTGTCGCGCACTATCTCGAGGCGCTCGAATGGCAGAAGGAAATCGTCAAGATCCACGCGATCTTTGGCGGTAAGAATCCGCATCCCAATTATTTGGTCGGCGGTGTTCCGTGTTCGTTCAACCTTGAGGAAGTCAACGCCATTAACACCGAGAAACTGAATCTGGTCGGGAGGCTCATCAAAGACGCGATGGCCTTTGTCGAGCAGGTATACATTCCCGATCTGATGGCGATCGCCGGATTCTACAAGGACTGGGCCGCCATTGGCGGAGGTCTAAAAAACTACTTGTGCTACGGGGATCTTCCTACAAAGGGCTACGAATTCCCGGACCACTTCAAATTCCCACGCGGCGCGATCCTCGACCGTGACCTGACAAAGGTGTACGACGTCAACGGGCGCGACGAGAACGAGATAAAGGAATACATCGCGCATTCCTGGTACAAATACGCGGACGGCGATCAGACGGGACTCCACCCGTGGAAGGGCGAGACGGAGTTCAACTTTACGGGACCAAAACCGCCGTTTGAGCAGCTGAATGTAGAAAGCAAGTACTCCTGGCTGAAGACCCCGCGGTGGAAGGACAACCCGATGGAGGTTGGTCCGTTGGCGCGTCTTCTTGTCGGCTACGCTAAAGACAACAAGGAAATCAAGGAGGTGGTCGACGAGGCTTTAACAAAACTCGAGGTTCCGGTCGCGGCCCTGTTCTCGACTCTCGGACGCACCGCGGCACGCGGTCTCGAGACCCGGCTAATCGTTCGTTGGCTCAAGGAATTCTACGACGAACTGATCGGCAATCTGAAGACCGGGGAAATGAGCACCTTTACGCGCGAAAAGTGGGAACCGGAAACCTGGCCCGCTGAATGCGAGGGCGTTGGTCTCTCCGAAGCACCGCGCGGTGCACTGGCGCATTGGATCCGGATCAAAGACCGGAAAATAGAGAATTACCAGATGGTTGTTCCGAGCACGTGGAACGCGAGCCCCCGCGATGGGAAAGGACAGCGTTCGGCATACGAGGAATCTTTGATCGACACGCCGGTCGCGAGGGAAAACGAGCCTTTGGAGATCATCCGGACTATCCACTCGTTTGACCCATGCCTCGCGTGCGCGGTCCATCTCTACGATCCGGACGGAAAGACGCTCCACCAGGTGACGGTTAACTGAGGAGGAAAAATCATGGATACCGTTCAAACAATTCCGTATCGCCGCGTATATGTCTGGGAGTTGCCCGTCCGGTTATATCATTGGATCAACGCATTGGTGATAGTGCTTCTTGCCGTGAGCGGATATCTGATCGGCAACCCGCAGGCGATATTCTCCGCGGACGAGGCCTATCAGCTCTACTGGTTCGGGTGGGTCCGGTTCATACACTTTGCAGCGGCGTATATTTATTTCTTCAATTTTCTGTTTCGTATTTATTGGGGTTTCGTCGGCAACAAATATGCGCGATGGAACAGATTCATACCCGTCAAAAAGCAGCAGTTGAAAGACCTGCTCGAGGTCCTCAAAGTCGACATCGTCGAATCAAAACTGCGGGGACGGATCTCGGTCGGCCACAATATTCTGGCAGGCATCTCATATTTCTTTACGTTTTTGGTTTTTCTTCTTCAGGCGCTCACCGGGTTCGCTCTCTACTCGAGCATGAGTGAGGGATTTATTCCGCGATTGTTCGGCTGGGTGATTCCGCTTTTTGGCGGAGATGCCGCGGTCAGGCAATGGCACCACATCCTGATGTGGTTTTTTGTCTCGTTTGTGATCGTTCACGTTTATCTGGTCTTTTACCACGATTATGTCGAAGGGCGGGGAACGACGTCATCGATCATCGGAGGGTGGAAATTCGTTCGCGATGACGAAATCAAAAAATAAGAAGACGAGAGTGTTAATACTTGGGATCGGCAATGTGCTCATGGGAGACGAGGGTATCGGCGTTCACGTCGTCAAGGCCTTGGAGAAAGCTGTCCTGCCGGACGATGTTGAAGTGCTCGACGGCGGAACCGGCAGCTTTCTCCTGCTTGAGCCAATGCAAAAAGCGGGAAGAGTGATCCTCGTCGACGCGACGATCGACGGCGCCGAGGCCGGTTCCGTCAGCCGTCTGCAGCCACGGTTTTCCACGGATTATCCAAAGACGCTGACGGCGCACGACATAGGTCTCAAGGATCTGCTCGATGCTTTCTATCTGTTGGGCGAACCCCCCGAGGTAACGCTTTTTGCGGTTTCCATTCCTCCGCTGCAGGATATGGAGACCGAGCTTTCAAGCGAACTGCGGCCGGTCGTACCAAAAGTGGCTGGTCTGGTCCTGGACGAGGTAATGGCGGCGTAATGCACGAACTTTCAATCGCATTGAGCATGGTTGATATCGCGACCGAGACGGCGGAGAGGAACGGCGGCGGAAAAGTGACCGCAATATATCTCAAACTTGGCGCCCTTGCCGGCGTAGTCAAAGACGCGTTGCAGTTCTCATGGGAAGCGGCCTGTGCGGATACCGTGTTGGAAGGCTCGCGGCTCGTGATCGAGGACGTGCCGGTTGTCGTCTGTTGTTCCGGTTGCAGGGCGGAAAGAAAACTGGATTCGATTAACAGGCTAATTTGTCCAGTGTGCCAGCAACCGACACCCGCGGTTGTACAGGGAAAAGAGCTGGAAGTTACGGGATTGGAGATTGAATAATGAGCGTTCCTCGTTTGGTCAAAGTCAGGGAAAACGTCCTGAAACACAACGATTTTTTGGCAAGGGAGCTTCGCAGAGATTTCGAAGCGGCCGGCGTTTTTGCGGTCAGCCTGGTCTCGAGTCCGGGCTCCGGCAAGACCGTGTTCCTTGAGAGCATTTTGAGAAGTCTGCGAAATGAGTATCGCGTCGCGGCATTGGTCGGCGATCTCGCGACCGACAACGACGCTGCGCGGCTTGCTCGTGCAAACGCCCCGGTCCGACAAATCACGACCGGCACGACCTGTCACCTTGAGGCTGAAATGGTCAGGGACGCTCTCGATGGCTGGCCGCTTGAAGATCTCGATTTCCTGTTTATCGAGAACGTCGGAAATCTGGTTTGTCCATCGAGTTACGATCTTGGTGAGAACTACCGGATGGTCTTGATGTCCGTGACGGAAGGAGAAGACAAACCGCTCAAGTATCCGACGATCTTTAATACCTCCGATGCCGCCGTAATAACAAAAACGGACATAGCTGAAGCCGTTGGATTCGATCGGGATGAAGCAAGGGCTTCGATACGTTCGGTTCGCCCGGACATGGAAATCTTCGAGGTGTCGGCCAAGACCGGCGAAGGCATGGACCTGTTTACGGCGCGGCTTGTTGAAAAAATGAATAGTGCGGCAATGGAAGCAGCGGGTGGAAGGAGACAAGCCGTTGTGAATTAGGAGAATTAGCTCAGTTTGGAGTTGTTTGATCGATGCGAGCGGCAGTAAAAATCCAGGAACAGAATCAACGCCTTTGCGCGACGGTTCGGGGTGCGGTTCAGGGGGTAGGGTTTCGACCATTCGTATTCCGCCTGGCAAAAGACCTTGATTTAACAGGGTGGATCAATAATTCCCCGTCCGGCGTTTTTATCGAGGTGGAGGGGCCTCCGACAAAGCTTCGTTCTTTTCTACTTCGTTTAGAGTCCGAGAAGCCGCCCCGTTCTCACATTCAGAGTCTCGAAAGTTCGTTTTTGGACGCCGCCGGTTATAACACTTTTGAAATCCGTCCGAGTAATCGTAACGGGGAAAAGACTGCAGTCGTGCTTCCCGACATTGCAACCTGCAAGGATTGCCTGCGGGATGTATTTGACCCACTCGACCGGCGATTCCTCTATCCCTTTACAAACTGCACGAACTGCGGACCCCGGTTTTCGATAATCGAGGCCCTCCCCTATGACCGCCGGCACACCACGATGAAAACATTCGAGATGTGCACAGAATGCCTTTCGGAATACGAAGATCCGCTGAACAGACGGTTCCACGCGCAGCCGAACGCGTGCCCGGTCTGCGGTCCGCAGCTTGAACTGCTGGACCAAAGCGGAAGAACGCTCTTTCGCCGGCACGAGGCTCTTGAGCAAACGGCGGACTTGGTACGTCTCGGCCGGATCGTAGCGGTAAAGGGACTCGGCGGTTTTCATCTCGTCGCAGATGCCGGAAATGGCAACGCCGTAAAAACGTTGCGACTACGAAAACACCGCGAAGAAAAGCCGCTGGCCCTGATGTTTCCCGACCTCGCTTCCGCCCAAGAAGTCTGTGAGGTCTCCGCCGTGGAGAGAAGATTGCTGACATCGCCGGAAACCCCGATTGTATTGCTCAAAAAGACGAAGGGCGGGAATGAGATCTCCGGATACATAGCTCCGGGAAATCCTTATTTGGGAGTGATGCTGCCCTATACGCCTCTCCATCACATGCTCATGGGCGAACTTGGTTTTCCAATTGTGGCGACCAGCGGAAATCTGTCTGATGAGCCAATCTGTACTGATAACGATGAAGCGTTGACCCGTCTGCGAGATATCGCCGATTTTTTTCTTGTCCATGACCGGCCGATCGTCCGGCACGTTGATGATTCGATCGTCCGGGAAATGGCGGGACGGGAAATGGTATTGAGACGGGCACGCGGTTTTGCGCCGTTGCCGGTTCAGATTAGCGTAGAAACGCCGCCGGTCCTGGCTACCGGGGCGCACCTGAAAAACGCGATCGCAACCTCCTCGGACAGGCAGGTTTTTGTCAGCCAGCATATCGGCGACCTTGAGACTGTCCAGGCCTTTGATGCCTTTCGCGATGTGATCGCGAGTTTTGAACGGCTCTACGAGGTCCGCCCGGAAGTTGTCGCCCACGACGCACATCCGGATTATCTGTCGACCCGTTTTGCGGTCGAGTCCGGCTTTCGACATGTCGCGGTCCAGCATCATTATGCTCATGTCCTGTCATGT
The DNA here is from genome assembly GCA_029862725.1 of Acidobacteriota bacterium. Classification (GTDB taxonomy): domain Bacteria; phylum Acidobacteriota; class Blastocatellia; order Pyrinomonadales; family Pyrinomonadaceae; genus Aridibacter. Next base: position 6,860 of record JAOTWT010000142.1, read on the forward strand.
ATGGCAGAAAACGAATTGGAGCCGCCGGTGCTCGGTATTGCCTGGGACGGAACGGGGTTCGGGACCGACGGAACGATTTGGGGCGGCGAATTCCTGCGTGTTGGCGAAACGGATTTTGAGCGATTTGCGCATTTCCGGGCATTCGGACTGCCGGGCGGCGATAAGGCGGTCAGAGAACCGAGACGGACCGCTCTCGGTTTGCTATTCGAGGTCTTTGGCGAGGATGTTTTCGAAATGAGCGATCTCGAAACGGTCCGCACTTTTGATGAACGAGAGATTCCTGTAATGCGAAAAATGCTGCGGAACAAGCTCAACGCCCCAGTCACATCGAGTGCAGGAAGATTATTTGACGCTGTCGCTTCGATTATCGGTGTCCGGCAAAGGGTCGGTTTCGAGGGCCA
>JAOTWT010000143.1 GCA_029862725.1 Acidobacteriota bacterium
AGATAAATGCTTCCCGGGAGACCGTTTGGCAAGTGCTCAACGACAAAGAGAAGTACACCGAGTGGCAGGATCAGCTCAAAACGGTCGACATCAAGGACGACGAAAACTGGACCGAAACGACCACCCAGGGCCAAGTACTGGAGATGAAGCTGGTGAGCAGCGAAGAGCCAATCCGCATGCGCCTCAGCTACAAGATTGGCGAGGACTTCAAAGGGGCCTGGTCAGGCGAACTGCGGCGTGTTTCACCGACCAAAACGATTATCAGGACAACCGACTCAACCGAGATTGATTCAGTGATCATGAAAGTTACAGTGGCGATGTTTTTTGATATCGAGGATTTTGCGAAAGACTGGAATCAGAAATTGAAGAAAAGGTCGGAGGCGTTGAAGATGGGCGAGCAATAAGGAAATAAATGATCAGGACGCTGTACTGATAACGCCCAAACGAGTAACTCTTTACGTGGAATCGCGGAGTACTGTAAACAGACTATGGAGAAAAAATGCTAAAGAACGTACTTGGAGTCATCGTTGCATACATTTTTGTTGCCGTCTTTACGATCATTTGCCTTTTTGGAGTCTATGGCGTGATGGGTACCGACTGGGCTTTTAAACCGGAGTCGTTCGAGGCGTCGACAGGTTGGTCCATTGCTTCGATTATATTTGGGTTTATCGGTGCCTTGATTTCAGGGCGGATTTGCCTCGCGATCTCAAAAAGCAAAGGAGCCGTAAAATTTCTTGCGGCAGTATTTATCGTACTTGGCATGAGCCTGGCGGTTTACACCATGATGCAGCCAAAACCAACGGAAAAACGGCCGGCCGAGATGACCTTCATGGCCGCCGGAGAACAAGCGTATAGTCCGGATTGGTACAACTTCGCGATTCCGCTTGTTGGTGCGGCCGGCGCATTGATCGGCGGTGGAGCTTTGAAGAAAGACGAAAAACGGGAAGACGGATAACTGATAATCGATGAGTCCGCAAAAAAATCGCTTTTGTTGTTTGGTTCCTGTCGCAGAAAGTTGCAAAGATGGCCCGGCCCAACAGAACGCCGAAGGCGTGAGTGGAGGTTAGCCAGTTGCAAGCCCGATGGACGTAGCATCTGGTTAGATCAATCTAAAAAGACAGCCTAGCCGTGTCGGGGCGGCAGAATCAATCCATCTAATGCTTTACAGGTTTCGCCCCGTCACGGGCTGTACACTCAACATTTACCAGTTATCCATTACTTCCCATTGCCAGCAGCTTGTCGAAGTGATCGGATTCGACCGGCATCACGGAAAGGCGGGTTTGACGGATCAGCTTGAGGCCGGTGAAGAACTCATCCGCCTTTATATCTTTTAGCGTGACTTCTTTTTCGAATTTCTCGACCGGGCCGATATCGACCCACGTCCAGCGGTCGTCTTCCGGGCTCGGATAGGAACCGTCCGATACGACTTTCGCGACACCCTGGACCGCTTTTACGTCTCCCGAAGCATAAAAAAGCACCAGATCACCCTTTTTCATCTCACGGATAAAATTCCGTGCCTGATAATTCTTGACCTTTGTCCATTCGCGTTTTCCGTCTTTTACCAATTGGTCAAATGTATATTTCTTCGGCTCTTCCTTCATCAGCCAGTGATTCATCTCTATGCTCCTTCCGCGTATTTCTTAAAACTATTCATGTTTCTTAACGAATTTTCCGCCATCGTCGATTTTAGCCAATAGAAAAGCGAATGCCAAAATACGTTCTGGCCGTGGTATTTCTCCTTTTGGATCACTTCGGTAACCAGCCCTTTATCGACAAGCCTCACGTCGATGTCGCTGTACATCACATCATTCGCGAGGTTGAATGCAAATCCCTCGCCTTTATCAAACTTGGTCATCGTCTGGATCATTTCGATCTCCTGTCCGTCATTTTCAAACGTGATCCTGTGTTTGCTCCCGACGGTCTGAGGCTCGCCCTCAATGATCTTGATGCTCTTGAATCCTTCAAGCCATTCGCCCATCTTCGATTCGTCCCGGAATTTCTCCCAAACATCCTGCCGCGGTTTCTCGACCACAACCCTCGTTTCGTTTTCAAGATCGCCGGAAAAAACGCCGGGCGTAAAAAAAGCGATCACCGCGAGCACAAAAAGCAAGACCAATCCAAGCAGTATTTTCTTTATCATGGGGTTTCCTTACAAATTTTTGCTGAAAAAGTGAGTTTAATGTAAACTCGCCAAACTGACAATAATTTGAGGTGTTCAGATGAATAAAGGCCCGTTCTTGATCGTTATGCTGATGATGGTCTCTCTTGCGTCGGCGCAGAGCGACTATCTGATCGCCTACAACGTCCTCGTCAACGGAGAAAAAGATGATTACGACATATTCGTTATGAATCCGGACGGGACCGGGAAAAGAAATATTACGAATAATGCCGATGTCGCCTGGACCTATCACGCATACGAGGACACCGTGTTTTTTATTTCGGACCGTGATACTTGTAAAAGGTGTGTTTACCTTTACACGATGGGAATGGACGGCTCGAACGTTCGTAAGGTCAGCAACCTGCGGCTGGAAGATTCCTGGATGTCGACACGTAATGAAGGCGCCGATTTGGTCGTGAGCGGTCGAACGAGCAGCGAAAACCGCAGGCAGCTCTTTGTGATTGACGTCAAGACCGGCAACTTCGAACAAATCACTCACGAGAAAGGAGCGCTGTTCCGTGATCCGCTGTTTTCACCCGATGGTAAACAGATCGTTTATGTATACAAGGCCGATGCCTCCAATCGGGAAGTGTATGAAGACCTTTATATTATGGATGCCGACGGCAAAAACCCGCGGCGGCTTACTTTTTATCCAAAAGACGACAAAACCTCGAAATGGCATAGTTATCACGCTGGTCCGCCGAAATGGAACCGCAAGGAGAACTTTATCACCTACCAGTCCTGGCAGAACGGAAAGAGCAGTCTTTATGCGGTAACCCCGGATGGAAAGAAACAGTGGAAGCTTACTAATAACCAGCTGAACGAGGGGTGGCACGATTGGTCGCCGGACGGAAAGTGGCTGGCAATCGAGATGTACGACAAGGCAAACACAGAGTTTGGGATCTACCTGATGAACTGGAAGACAAAAGAGGTCAAAAAACTCACTGATCCGAAGGATTCGAGGTTTCAGCAGGCACCGGTGTTCCTTTTGAAGAATTCAGGAGTCGGGAGTCAGGATTCAGCGGAGAATGAGAACCGCCGGCGGTAGCCGATGGCGCTTGCTATTTTCCTACGTGTTAAAAACAGAAAACAAGAATGAAAACATTACAAAAAGGCGTCGTGCCGATGCTGGAAACATCGAACCTGCAAGAATCAATCGAATACTATAAAACCGTTCTTGGTTTCGATTGTGAGGGCGTGTGGCCGGAAAACGATCAGCCTTGCTGGGCGAGCATGCGGAGAGACGAAGCAGTGATCATGCTTTGCTCGCGAACCCCCCGCTCAAAGCAACCCTAACCGGCGTTTACAGGTACGCTCTATCTTTACCCGAAAAATGTTGACGAAGCATGGATTGAGCTTAAGTACAAAGCTAATGTTTCCTACGAAATTGAGACGTTCGACTACGGAATGCGTGAGTTCGGCATTCTTGATCCGGATGGATATTTGCTTCAATTCGGGCAAGGCGTTGAGGAGCTGGAAGATGAGTGAGATATTTCAATACGCGAATCGCATTGCTCCTATGTTTACGATATTCCTATGTGTTTAGAAGGTTCGGTTACCGGCTTCTTCGCGATCTGAAATACAAGGAGCCGAGTGCTTTAACCACAATTGCGGAAAAGCCCAAGGCCAATAACAAAAGCGTATTCGAATTACGGATGAAACCGCTGAAGACCGCAACCATCATAATCAGATAAACCGCGCCTCCGATCAGAACTGCGCGCAGAAGACCCAATCCGATCGAAACGCCAATGAAATGAAAAAACGAATCGCGGCTTCGTTTAATGTAACTGAGAAATCTGAAGCCAAAAGCATCGGCTTTGCGCGAATCCACTGAGAACGGGAACGACGCCGACAGAGTAATCCCTCGTCTGCGTCTTCCGATCCTCCGCCAAAACAGACCGCTCACGAGCACCGCCAATGAGAAGGCGATCAAAGGCAAAACGAAACCAAATCGGCCCTGAGCGATAAACACCCCCGCCACGACCGCCGCCATGTCTTCATTTGCAAGCGCGACAAACAAGATCAGCAGCAAGAAACAAAATATCGCGGGACCTTTTGCTGGAATGACTTTGAATTCGAACGGACCCGCCGCCGCTGCGACCCTTGAGACCGAGGCTCCCTCGCGCGACACCCCTTCGCCGTTTTCAACCCTTTTCCAGAATTGATTCATCCTCGCCGATATCGTTCCCGGCCTCATAAACACAAAGAAATGGTTGTCATCCAGTTCGTGATATTCGCTTTGAGGAACGATCCGGGCGGTTTCCCTTGCCGCTTCGACAGGAACCAGCGGGTCGTCTTTTCCGTGCAGGATCAGCATCGGACCCGCATAGTTCTGAAGAATTTCCCTTAAGGGCCTCTGGTCCGTATCGTAGAAATTGCGTGAATATTCGATAAGTCCGCCGTCGAAATACCCGAAATGCGGGACAAACTCCTGCAGCAACCACGCAATCCCAAGCTGCAGTCCATGGACCGCATGGTTGAGATAATAATCGCCGAACAACTCGTACTCCTGTACGCCAACTGACGAGATAAAAGTAATGGATTGAATGAGTTGCGGGTTCAAATTGGCACTTTGTGCGATCACTCCGCCGCCCAGGCTAAACCCGACAAAATGTGCTTTGGAGATCCCTTTCTTGGATAAAAAAGCGTTTAGATATTTGGCGTGAGCCAGGATCGAATAATCGGGAACATCCCTGTCGGAATCTCCGAAACCCGGTAGATCAACCGCAATGATATGCCTTCCGGGAAACTGTCTTGTAAGACCGTCAAATGCCTCGGCACTTCCAGGGCTGCCATGTACCATTACAACAGTCTGTTTCGCACCGTTACTATTTGCGGTTTCAAGGTAGGCGACACTAACCGGCGCATCGCTCCCGTCCGAGATTTCGATGAGTTTCTTTTCGGCCGAAGGAACAGCCGGATCCGCCCAAAATCGTACAGCAAAAGATGCCGCCAGGAGGGCTACATAGATAATCAGGACCCAGTATCTTTTCTTTTTGAACACAGACTATAGGGCGAGAGCTAGTCTTTTTACGGTTTAACTCGCGGTTTGGTTATTGTTTTAGGAAAGCCGCGACGATCCCGGATAATTCCGGAACCAGTTCGTCCTCGAACCATTCGTTCTTCTTCAGCCAAATATTGTTGCGCGGGGACGGATGCGGCAGGACGACAAATTCAGGAAAATACTCGCGCCAATTACGGACCGTCTCTGTCAGGGTCTTTTTCCTTCGTTTGCCCAGGAAATAGTTGAGCGCGTACTGGCCGATCAAAATCGTCATCCGGATGTCCTGCAGCGATGCCGTGATTTGGTCCATCCAAAGCGGGGCGCATTCGGGCCTCGGCGGGTTGTCACCGCTTTTTCCGCGCCCCGGATAACAGAAACCCATAGGTGCGATGGCAAAGTTGTTCGTATCGTAGAATTCATCGCGGGTTACACCAAGCCACTCGCGCAGCCGGTCACCCGATGGATCATTCCAAGGGATGCCCGTCTCATGCACTTTCGTTCCCGGTGCCTGGCCTACGAGAAGAACTCTAGAGGATGCAGCAAAGCTCACGATCGGGCGCGGTCCAAGCGGAAGTCCTTCGGCACAATTGGTGCAGGACCGGATTTCGGCCAGGAGCTTTTTGACTTTTGCAGCGGACATAAAACAACCGGACCAAAAAACTAAAATCTTCTATAATTGAAGGTACTTGTTCCGCGAAAATCTTGAAACAGAATCCTCTCCGAAGCTAACCCATAAGTATTATTTAATGGTATGGCAAGAAACACTAGTATGATACCCGGAACACATTTCGAAGGATTCGTAAAAGGCCGGATCTCCAGGGGGCGATTTGAATCTACAAGCGAAGTCGTACAGGCCGGGCTACGTCTTCCTGTAGACGAGGAGACAAGACTTAGAACTCTCAGGAACCCGCTTGAGGAAGGAGAAGAAATCGGTATAAAAGAATACCCAATAGAAGTAGTTCTCAGAGAGTTCAATCTATCAAGCCAAAGATTTTCCTCACGAAAAAAGCGAAAAGTGATCTGCTCGATATAGCACACCATACTGGCGCAAACTTGGGCGATTCTCGAGATCGATAGGTGTTTTGAAGAATTGAAAATAGATTTTCGTTCAGCTCAGACCTGATATAGTCGAGCCGTTGAAGACGCCGAATCTGCGAAAGCGCAAAAACCTTACTTGAATCCGATCATTGTGTTATCCAGACGGGTTCCGGCTCAATCTTTGGATCTTTAGTAATGACACGAATTATGAAACTAAAACAAATACCTATATTTCTCTTTGTTCTTCTTCTTCTTGCGTTTAACTCGTTTGCACAAGTGAAGGTAACTTCGGAAAAAATCACATACAAACGAACCGGCACAAACCTTCTGGATCACAAGAAATCATTCGATGTGAATTATCCGAAGTTTTCAGGTCCGAATAAGGAAGTCCTACGCCGACTCGAAAAGACGTTTGATTACTGGCGTGTGTTCGGGACATCACTCGAAGAAGAGACCGAATTTCAGTGGCTGGACAGCCTTGATTTCAAGGTTGCGTATAACAAAAACAACGTTTTGGTTATCGAGATGATCCGGGAAGGTTCCGGTGCGTATCCAAGCGGCGAGACAAAAACGGTTGTCGCAAACAGCACGTACGGATCCCCCGTGACGATGACCGATGTTTTCAAAAACAGGATCGGGCTTTTCCAGGAAATCGATAAAGCGCAAAAGGCTGAAATGAACGCTGCCGACAAAGCTTACATAACGGGCGGTGGAGAGGAAAGCCTTTTTGATGAAAACGTCGAGAAAGCCTCTGATCAGGTCGAAGAGTTTTCGGTAAACGACTACGGGATCACATTCATTTTTGATTACGGTTTTCCGCATGTTTCGCAGGCTTTGGAGCCTCCGGGACGATTCTTTTTTAGCTGGAAACAGCTAGAACCCTACTTGCGGGAATTCAGCCAGATCTCGCTGGTGATAGAAAAAGCACCGACGCCGGGCAGGATCGTGCCGATCGTCGATCTGCGGATCGGTGGACTCTTGGGCGGTGTTCAAGAGGGGAAGTTTGTAAACGCAGTTACTGCTTCCAACGAACTGCTACTCGAACCTTCGT
>JAOTWT010000144.1 GCA_029862725.1 Acidobacteriota bacterium
GGAAATCATCGAGATTGCGTCAAGTCCGGGAAAACCGCTTATTGAACAGGAGTTTGAAGTCAGGGAGTATGATATAATCGAGGTTTTCGGAGGCAGCCAGAATCGTTTGGAATATCCTCCGGTACTTGAGGATACACGGGAAGACACCACAAGGATAGATGAACTTCCCGTCAGAATTATTAATTGACGTTTGTTGCCCTCAGAGCATCGAACAGTTGAAAGAGGCAAGTATGGCAGAAGGGAAAACGAAATACAGCAGGCGCACAATGGCGCTGTTTTGGTGTGGCGTGGTGGCGCTTGTAATCGGATCGCTTATATATTTTGAACAGATTCCGATGCTTTATGTGGTTGCAACTGTCGCGCTCGTTGTCCTGCTTCTAGTGGTTGGATTCTCGGATCTCGAGAAAGTCGGCAGGGACTCTCTGGAGGGATTTGCAGCAAAAGAAGATTAGAAGGGAGCCGTGATCCGAATAATCGTCTTCAATTTTTCGTTTTTACTGGCGGGATTCGCATTGGCGGGTTCCGTTTTTCCGTATACACCTCAGTCTGTTAACGACTCGAGCGGAAAAGTGCTGAGATGGGACTCTAAGGAGATAGTCGTTTCGATTTCAAATTCTGAAATGGATACGATTTCTTATGGGGTTTTCGAGGCAATCGTAAAAGAGAGTTTTGGAAAATGGGCAATCGAATCGGATCTCAGAATTCGGTTCGAGCAGGTTTCGAAGACCAATGTCAGTACCAGAAAGTCGGGCGGCGACGGGGTCTCTCTGGTTACAGTTGCCCCGACTTCCGAAAATCTGTTGCTTTTCGGTGAGCGGAAGACCAGCGTCTCGGCAATTACGCGGCTCTTTTTCGATGCCAGCGGACGCATCACGGAAGCTGATATCGTCCTCAACCCGACGGCCCGGTTTACGACCGACGGGAGTCCCGGCAGTTTTGATCTCGAAGCGACTCTGACGCACGAGGCGGGTCATTTTCTGGGGTTGGGACACTCGGGAATTGTGGGAGCCACGATGCATCGTCACCAGGGCAAGAACGGGACTTTTGCGCTGCCCGCGATTTACTCGAGAACTTTGTCCAGCGACGACAGGGCGGGAATCAGGTTCCTTTACGGGTCTGGTACGAAACTGGGCGAAAGATTCGGGTCGCTAGAAGGACGACTTGTGGAAGCTCAACCTGCTGGGCTTGATCTGACGGGAGCACATGTCTGGATTGAATCGTCGGTAACCGGCGAGGTCATTGCAGGAATCGAAACCGATAAGATGGGTAGATTCTCGATTCCGTGGGTGCCTGTTGGCACGTACCGGCTTATCGCAGCGGGTCGGAACGGCGCGTTTCTGTCTGCGCAGGAAAGGGATGTTGTTGTTGTTTCGCGGAAAATAAGCAGGGAAGAGATCCTCGTTGGCGCGAATCCTCGGTCGGAACGGATTCGCTCATACGGCTTTAATGGTCAAATTGCAAATATCGCGATACCGCTCGAAGCCGGTCATTCTTATTTGATTTTTGTAAGCGGAAAAGATCTGGATCCGGAACGAATTAGATTTGAGTGTACCTCGCCCGCTATTTCTGTCGATAGCCTAACCTTGGCAAGGCATTATGCACGCAACGGTCAGGACGTCCTGAGTTTTGAGGTCAATTTATCTCCCGGAACGGCTAATGGGGAATACTCATTCCGGGTTTACGAGGGGGAAAAGCTGATTTCGTACCTGCCCGGGGTCGTTACCGTTGGCGTTATCAAGAACCCTTGGTATAGCGCTTTGTTTTGATCCGAAAACCATCTTTTTCGGGCGGAAATTTGAAATTTGCAAACAAGCCTGATTCGTGTAGAATGATTGCGTTCACCTCCCCGGTGAACAATTGGTCACGAGGGGTGAGGACTTGTGACCTGTGGGCGACGGAGTGGGAGACGTCGCCCTTATTATTTTAAAGACATACCTTGATTCCGAACCGGAAGCATCTGCAGGCAAATGGTTTAAGTAGTCAGGCGGAATGTTCGAGACTAGAATTCCGGTCGCCGGAGAATCAAATTTTGCGATCTTCAGCCAGGAAACAGCTTCTGCAAAGAACCGGCCGTCCCTGCGATGGATAAAAGGGCACCGTTGTCTCGGCGCGGCACGCGTCGCAGACTACCTTTACCTCGATTTTCAACGTTCCTTCCCTCGCCGCTCGCGACCCCTCCGCTATTCTCTCAGTTTTTGCCTTTTTGCATCCTCGACACCGCTTCGGAGCATGTTTGAGCCCTTTATCTCTAAAAAATTCCTGCTCGCCGATCGTCCAGACAAAATCGGTTTCGCAATCGATACATTCGATCGTAAGGTCTGCAAATTCACCGGCCTCTGATAAGTTTTTATTAGTGGCCCCGGTCCGCTCATCATTTTCTTTGTCATCCATAGCGCAAAACCTCAGAGGCAAACAAAAAGAGGTCCGAAGGGTCGATCTCGGTTAGGTTTGGTTGTAAAAAACGTTATAATCATTGCTCATTACAGTCAAGTTGGTTTGTCTAAGCGATTCTGTTATAAAGGCTTATGGTCACATTATGAAGATTCTAATTGTGGGTTCCGGCGGAAGGGAGCACGCGCTCGCGTGGAGTTTTAAGAAACGCGACCCCGGTCGGCAGTTATTTTGCGCAAACGGGAACGCGGGAATCGCCGAGCTCGCGGAATGCGTAGATATATCACCTGAGAATATCGATGCGCTTTTGGAGTTTGCCCGAAGTGAAGCAATCGATTTGACATTCGTTGGGGGTGAGACCGCACTCTCGCTGGGAATCGTTGACCGGTTCGAGGCGGCTGGACTGTCGATCATCGGACCGGGCGGAAACGCCGCACGACTTGAGTCGAGCAAGTCATTCGCTAAGAATTTCATGGCCCGGCATGAGATCCCGACAGCCGCATATTTTAATGCCGCCGGCGAAGCAGAGGCGCTGGCCGAGCTCAATTCAGGACGTTTCGGGGCGGATTCCGATCCGGTGGTTATAAAAGCGGACGGACTGGCGGCGGGAAAAGGGGTCGTTGTGGCAGAAAACAGGTCCGCCGGAGCTGCCGCCGTGACGGCGATGTTTGCTGGTCAAATAGTTTCCAAAGAAGCGGTTAAGTCGGTGGTAATCGAGGAATGCCTGGTCGGGAAAGAAGTCTCCCTCCTGATGTTTTGCGACGGTAGAAATTTCGTTCTAATGCCGCCGACAAGGGACCACAAGAGAATAGGAGAAGGAGATACCGGTGACAACACGGGAGGCATGGGAACGGTTACTGACCCCTCATTATTGCGTCCCGAGGAAACCAGCGAAATCGTAAAAAAGATCGTCTTGCCAACCCTTGACGGTGCGCGGGAGGATGGGTTTCCCATTAAGGGAATCCTATTCCTCGGTCTCATGATGACCGAACAGGGTCCCAAGGTACTTGAATACAATGTGCGTTTTGGTGATCCGGAAACGCAGGCCATTCTCGTCAACCTTGAGACGGATTTGGTCGAGATCTGCTACGCGATACTAGAAGGGAGCCTTGATAAACAGCTTATAAGTTGGAAGGAAGGCAGCTCTGCATGTGTAATTCTCGCTGCCGAGAATTATCCAAAATCACCCCGCAAGGGCGATTCGATCAGCGGTCTCGCGGAGGCGGCGGTAGATGAAAATGTCTGGGTATTCCACAGCGGCACATCGTCTGGGAACGACGGAGAAATTTTGACTGCCGGCGGCAGGGTGCTTGGCGTCACGGCGACCGCCTCAAACTTGTCCAATGCGCTTCACAGAGCTTATAAAGCCGCCAATAAGATAAATTGGAAGGGAATGTACTTTCGCACCGATATAGGCAAAACCTGAGATGCAAAGCGAACGCAGATTCAAATACTATGATCTGATAATGGCTGTATTCGTTACCGTCTTGCTGTGTTCCAACCTGATCGGCGTCCATAAAGTTACTCAATTCAGGCTCCCCATTTTTGGCGAATTCGTTTTCGGTGCGGGGGTGCTTTTCTTTCCTATCAGTTACTTGTTCGGAGATATTCTGACGGAAGTTTATGGCTACGCGAGATCAAGGCGTGTAATCTGGGCAGGCTTCGGGGCAATGATATTTGCGTCTTTTATGTCATACATCGTAACAAGTCTTCCTTCTGCAGAGACAATGGATCAGACACGAGAGGCCGCGATCGAAATGATCTTTGGCCAGACTCCGAGGATAGTCCTGGCTTCGATCCTGGGTTTTTGGGCGGGAGAGTTCTCAAATTCATTTGTGCTTGCGAAAATGAAGATCCTTACCGCCGGCAAATGGCTCTGGACGAGAACTATCGGATCCACATTCGCCGGGGAAGCGGTCGATACGCTTATCTTCTACCCGATTGCGTTTGTCGGTATCTGGTCGACCGAACAGATCATAAGCGTTATGATCGGGAATTATTGCCTTAAAGTCCTTTGGGAAGTGCTGGCGACACCGTTTACATATCGTATTGTGGCCTTTCTGAAACGTGTTGAGAGCGTCGATTTCTACGATACCGACACCAACTTCAATCCGTTTATTCTGGCATCTTGAAAAATGGGTAACAGCAGATACAAAGATATTAAGCCGACCGAATTCGACGATGTTTCGACCTATGAGCTCGCCACACGACCGAGTAAAGTTGACGTCGATTCCTTTTCCCACCCCCTACCGGCCGGCTCCGATTTCGAATCGTTCCTCGATTCTTTGCCTGACATTCTCGCCGTTAAGAGTCTTCGGGCGCTTGCCACAAGAATCGTACGCGCCAAAGAAAGGGGGAAGCCGATTATATGGGGCATCGGCGGACACGTTATAAAAACCGGGTTGGCTCCGGTCCTGATCGATTTGATGCGCCACGGCTATTTGACCGCGGTCGCTTGTAACGGTTCGGTCCTGGTTCACGACGCGGAGATCGCGATGGCCGGTTTTACAAGTGAGGATGTTGACGCGACTCTCGGGGAAGGCGGCTTTGGTGCGGCACGTGAAACGGGAGAATTGATCAACGAATCGGCCCGCAGTTCGGTCAGGCTGAACATCGGACTCGGCGAGGCATATTCCAACGCTCTCGTAGAGAAGTCACCGGCTTATTCTGAATTTTCATTGCTTTGTGCCTTGCACGAAAAATCCGTACCGCTAAGCGTGCATCTCACGATCGGTGCGGACATTGGACACTTCCATCCGTCATCGGACGGCGCGGCACTCGGTGCCGGGTCGCATTACGATTTCAAGCTCGTTACTTCGATCGTCAGGGAGATGGACGGCGGGGGAGTCTATCTCAATTGCGGTTCAGCCGTGACGCTTCCCGAAGTATTTTTGAAGGCAATTACCGTGAACAGGAATCTCGGCTACAAACTAACAGATCTGACGACTGCGAATTTTGATTTCCTACAGCACTACCGCCCGCTGACAAATGTCGTAAAACGCCCCAACGCCGGAGGCGCTGGTAGAGGTTTCGCGATCACTGGCCACCACGAGATCATGATCCCTTTGCTCGCCGCCGCCATAAAATCATCTTCCGTGTAACCATGATCCCGCGTCGCTCCACTTTTCTATTCTAGTTGTTATTTAGCCGTTGACACGTCAAGGCATCTGCTCTATATTCTGTCTATTGAAAGTGGATTTCATTTTCAGTAACTTCAGCACAACATGTAACCGGAGAGGTGTTTGGTTTTGATTGTTAATTCCAATCGGAAAATTTTTACATTATGAAAGGATTGTTTAGGATCGCATTTGTGACGGCGTTGTTGGCGCTTGGTACAAGTGTATGTTTTGGCCAGTCATTAACCGGAACCGTACGTGATTCCAACGGCGATTCGGTTGCGGATGCCGACGTCGTATTGACCCGGAAATCGAACTCATCTTTTCTTCGTGCAACAAGCGGTGAGAACGGACAGTTTGTGTTCAACGACCTGCGTCCGGGAAAATACAGCATCGATGTGTCTGCGGCCGGCTTTAAGGGATGGACACAGTCTCTGATCGTCGATTCTCAGGTGGAGTTGGTCGCCGAGTTGGAACCGGCCAATATCGCCGAGATCGTATCCGTTTCCTCCAATTTTCTGGCTGGGACGCGGGAAGCGCTCGAACAAACGCCGGGGTCGATCCAGACTTTGTCGAAGTCCGAGCTTGAATTGTCGAGGGTCTTCAATTTTTCTGAAGCTCTCCGAAAAATTTCGGGTGTAAGTATCAGAAACGAGGAAGGCTTTGGTTTACGGCCCAATATTTCAATTCGCGGTTCGGACCCCACACGGTCGCGCAAGGTACTGCTGCTTGAAGACGGGATTCCGCTGGCCTATGCGCCCTACGGTGACAACTCTTCGTATTATCACCCTCCCATCGAGCGATTTCAGTCCGTCGAAGTTTTGAAGGGATCCGGGCAAATAAGTTACGGTCCGGTCACCGTTGCCGGTGTTGTGAACTATCTTACGCCGAACCCCGCGACGATTCCGGAGTTCACATTTAAGGTCACGGGAGGAAATCGAAATTTCCTGAATTCCAGCGCTGGGATTAGCGGCACTTTTGGAAAAACAGGAGTGATCGCCAATTTCACCAGAAAACAAGGCGACGGTTCAAGGGAGAATATTAAAGCTGGCATCAATGATTTCAGTACGAAAGTCATCCAGACGATCAACGGTTCCAATGTGCTTACATTCAAGTACTCGCATTTTGATGAAAGCTCGCGGGTAACCTATTCCGGTTTGACTGAAGCGGAATTTGCAGAGGATCCAAGGCAAAACCCGTTTCGAAATGACGACCTCGAATTCTTCCGGGAGGGATTCTCGGCTTCGCACACGGGTATCATCGGTTCGTCGTCGTCAATTACCACTACTTTTTACACGAGCTATTTTTCGAGGGATTGGTGGCGCCAGTCCTCAAACTCCTCTCAACGGCCGAATCGAGCCGGTGTTGATCCCGATTGCACGGGGATGCTGGACTTAAACACGACCTGCGGCATCATCGGTACCCCTCGTGATTTCCGTACCTTCGGAATTGAGCCCCGGTTTAACACCTCATTTGACACCGGCACGATCCGAAGCGTTCTTTCAGCAGGTTTCCGGGTGCATTACGAGACACAGGACCGTCGAAGTTATGACGGTGATACACCTTTTTCGAGAGAGGAGGGAAGCGAACTTAAGGAAAAGAACCTCCGCAATGCTCTCGCTTTTTCCTCATTCATTCAAAACCGTTTTATCTGGAACAATCTTTCCATAACTCCCGGCATCAGGATCGAGAGAGTCCGGTTCGAGCGAAATAACCTCCTCA
>JAOTWT010000145.1 GCA_029862725.1 Acidobacteriota bacterium
CGAGCCAATGTCCGATCAAAACGATACCGCATGCCGCGAGCATCCAGTTTTCATTCATTTTTACACTTCGCGGCATTAGCAATATGAACGGCACTATCCAGTTCAAAAATATATTTAAGATAAAAAGGTACGACCACCCGGGCTGCGAGGTACGGCGAAGATAATAGACAGTTTCCTCCGGAATGTTCGCGTAATAGATCAGCAAGTACTGGCACAGCCAGATATATGCCCAAAAGGTCGAAAAGCCCAGAACGAGTTTGCCGAGGTTATGCAGCTGCTTATCGCCTACCTCGGTCAGGAAACCCCTGCGGCGTAGCAAGATCACCAAAACGGCAATCGCCGCGCTCCCGCTCAAAAACACTCCTGCAATGTGATAGAAAGCGTAAATCGTGCTGAAAAACATCGGTTCGAGCGACATTATCCAGTCGAAACTCGCAAAAGTGAATGTGATTCCAAAGACAACCAGAAAAATCGCCGAATAGATCTTGCTGTTGTTAGTGTGGGCCAAACTCGCGTCGACATCCTGGGCATAAGATTCGCGTCTGAGCATATGAGCCAAAAAAGCCCATACGCCGAGGAACACAAGCATTCGGATAAAGAAGAATCCTGTGCTGAGATAGGTGTTCTTAAAGGTGAGTTCGTGACCAAGATGCGAATAGGTGGTATATGTCCATTCGTACAATGTCTCGCGGCCAAAGAAAATCAAGATCAACGCCAATGCACCTATCGGCAAGTAGCTCGTCATCGCTTCCGGAACACGACGCAGGACGCTAATCCAGCTTGCGTTCGCAACATGATTAACAGCAAGAAAGATTGCCCCGCCAAGGGATATCGTCAGGAAATAGAATGCGTTCTGCAGAAACGCTGCCCAAAACCGGTCGCTAAAGATCAATCCGCCTATGGCACCTACCAGGCCAACTGCTAGCAGGGCATATAAAACATTGCGTTCATTAGGTTTAATCAGGCTGCCCATAATCATTGCCCCTCTCCCTGAAGCTGACGGATATAGAGGATCACTTTCCAACGGTCTTCGGCTGATATCAGTGAATCAGCTGGCGGCATATTGTTCCTTCCGCGAGTAATAACGTGAAACAGCTCGCCGTCCGCCAGCGCTTTCGACGTTTCTGTTTTGAAATCGGGCGGGTTTGGATACTTTGGTATCACCGGGCCGTCTCCGCCGCCGGATGCGCCGTGGCAAACGGCGCAGCTGTTTGTATAGACGTATTTTCCCCGCTCCAAATTCTCCTTGTTCTTCTCAAACGGATTGCTTAATTCGATACCGGCGCGCTTTGCTTCTTCGGGGCTAGTGCCGTAATTAAAAGGCATGAATCCGCGCGGTATCGTTCCAGGGACGGGCTGCTGGCCGGTCAATCCTTTTGACAAAACCGGGTTCTCCGATTGCGAACGGTAGGCAGGAGAAACCGCCATTTGATTCGGGTACTCGAGATTTCTTTTTTCCAAATTGCGGTTAAAAAGCGTCATTATGCCCAAAACGACAACCGGCAGGAGAACCCACGCCACAATCGAATATCTCGGTTTCATACAAATTCGTCTCCTTCGGTAATTTCGACCGCGTTGTATTTTTCAAAAAGGAGACGCGCCTTTTTTGTGTCCAGCGAAGCGTCCATCTGTTGTAAGACCAGGACGAATCGGTCATCGGTAACACCATCGAATATTTTTTTCTTACTAAAGATCCACAGGCGATTTCGCATAAACAAGACGCCGATCGAAATCAGCCCGGCAAAAAGCACCGTCAATTCGAAAGCCACCGGTATAAACAGCGGAAACGAGTTAAACGGCTTGCCTCCGACATTGAGAGCCCAATCATAGGCCGATGTCCACACCTGGAGGACAAGCGCGAAAGACAATCCGAACACGCCGGCGATAAATCCGATCCAGGTCAAACGCGAAGGCTCTAGCCCGACAGCGGCATCTATGCCGTGCACCGGAAAAGGCGAAAACACATCATAGACATTGATGCCCCTCAGGCGCGCCTCCATGGCACATGCCTTTAAGTCATCTTCGTTCGAAAAGAACACGGCCGTAAACCGTACGTTCTTATTTGCGGCATCAGTGTTTCCCATAACGCAGGACCCCCTTGACCTCGTTTACTGAAATTACCGGAAACAGCCTTAAGAAAAGCAAAAACGCAGTAAAGAATAGGCCAAAACTACCTAACAGCAATCCCAGCTCAACCGGTGTCGGAAAATACATTACCCAGCTCGAAGGAAGGTAATCACGGTGCAAACTGGTTGTAATGATCACGAATCTTTCAAACCACATCCCGACATTGACGAGTATGGATATCGCAAAAATCAAAGGAATCGTGGTTCGAAAACGTTTGAACCAGAACAGCTGCGGTATCAACGCATTACAGCCGAACATAATCCAGTAGGCCCAAGCATAAGGTCCCAGAACGCGGTTGATGATCATAAAGATCTCGTTTGGATTCCCGCTGTAAAATCCTATAAATAACTCGGTTATGTAAGCCAGCCCGACGATGGATCCCGTCAGTAGCGTAACCTTGCACATGTTGTCGAGATGTTTGATCGTGATGTAATCCTGCAGATTCATCACCTTGCGCACTACGATCATCAAGGTCATCACCATCGCGAAACCGGAGAAAACCGCCCCGGCAACAAAATACGGTGGAAAGATCGTTGAGTGCCAGCCAGGGATCAATGACGTCGCAAAGTCGAAGCTGACGATGCTGTGTACCGATAGAACCAAAGGCGTGGCCAGGGCTGCGAGCATTCCATAAACGGTTTCATAACGTGACCAGGTCCGGTTGGAGCCGTTCCAGCCAAGCGCCAGGATTGTATAGAATCTCTTTCGCCATTTTGTAGTGGCGCGGTCGCGAGCGGTTGCCAGATCGGGAACCAAACCGAGATACCAGAAAACGAGCGAGATCGTAAAGTAGGTAGAAATCGCAAAGAAATCCCACAGAAGCGGTGAGCGGAAATTGACCCAAAGAGTCCCCCTCGTGTTCGGATACGGCAATACCCAATAAAACAACCATGGACGCCCCATATGGATAATTGGAAAAACGCCGGCGCACATTACGGCGATCAAAGTCATCGCTTCGGCCGAACGGTTGATCGATGTACGCCATTTTTGGTTAAAAAGGTAAAGAATGGCCGAAATGAATGTACCTGCGTGCCCGATCCCGATCCAGAATACAAAGTTGGTGATGTCAAAAGCCCATCCGACCGTTTTATTCAGACCCCATGTGCCGATGCCGATCGTTACCGTCAGATATCCGGCTATGAGACCGGTAACAAGGAAAGTTACCGCAATTGCGAACGCAACCCACCAGGCGGCCCCGGCCTTTCCCTCATGTATTCGAGAGATATCAGCGGATACATCACCGTGCGTCTTGTCTCCTTTTATCAGCGGTTTACGCAAAGGGGAATACACGGGATGTTCTGCGATCCTGTCAATCCGGTTCTGCAGTCGCGCCTCGTGTTTGGACAAGCCAAGTTTTTCCATCGGAACAGCCATAAAAATTTAATGCTCCTCCTTTCCAACGTCTTCGGAATTGGTCACCTTTGCCAGATAACTGACGGCGGGATTTCGATTCAGATCTTCAAGCAACACGTAGTCCCTGCCGCTTTTCTTATTTTGATTTACACTGCTTTTTAGATCCTTCAGGTCACCGAATACGATCGCATCGGCTGGACAGCTTTGCTGGCAGGCGGTCTTGATTTCGCCATCCGCAATCGGGCGGTTTTCGTTGCGGGCAATTATCTTCTTTTCTTCGATTCGCTGAACGCAGAATGTGCATTTCTCCATCACTCCCCGGCTTCGAACGGTCACGTCAGGATTTAGTGCGAGATTGGCGACCGGATCGTCATGCGGATACTGAAACCAGTTGAAGCGTCGTACTTTGTACGGGCAGTTGTTGGCGCAATAGCGGGTCCCGACGCAACGGTTGTAAACCTGCATGTTCAGGCCTTCGCTGCTGTGGACGGTAGCCAGCACCGGACAGACGCTTTCGCAAGAGGCGTTGTCGCATTGCATACAGGGAAGAGGTTGAAAACGCGTTTTCGTTTCCTCTCCCGATTCTTCGTAATACCGGTCGATTCTCAACCAGTGCATTTCCCGGCGCCGCCCGACTTCGTCTTTGCCGACAACCGGGATGTTGTTTTCCGCCTGACAGCTCAAGACACAGGCGTTGCAACCCGTGCAGGCGCTCAAATCGATGACCATGCCCCATTTATGATCCGGGTAGTCATGTTCATGCCAAAGGGTCTGGTGTTCTGCCCTTTCTTCCTCATGTTTGCCGTTAACAAAGTCGTTTAGTGAGTATTCTTGAATGAGCGGGCGTTTAAATCCGGCGGGGTCGAGTGTCGATTCGGCCGTTTGCGTTTTGGCCAAATACACTCTGTTTTCTGTCGGTTCGATTGAAATGTCAGTCGCGCTATAGCGAAACGTATCTTCCGAGAAACTGACGAACGGGAACGCGTTGGCGCCAACTTCATTTCCAGCCTTGCCGGCTTTTGTCCGTCCATAACCGAGCGCAATCGCAACACAGTCGTCGCTCTGCCCACGCTGAATCAGAATCGGCAGTTGCACCGCTTTGCTTCCTTTCTTGATCGTGACGACCCGGCCTTCTTCAAGATCCAGTTTTGACGCCGTGCCCGGTGACAAACACGCGTAATTGTCCCAGGCTGTTTTTGTAATCGGGTCGGGCAGTTCCTGAAGCCACGGACTGTTCGCAAAGCGTCCGTCGCGCAAAGTAGTTTTTTGATAAACCGCTAGTGAATAATCCGAGAACTCCTGTTTACCCAACCGGGATAGGGCTTCATCAAGATCGTTCGAAGTGAATTCGGCACGCTTTTCGGTTGGACCAGAATCCGCTACAAATATTCCGTCGTGGAGCGAATTGTCCCAGAACTCTTCGAATTTGGCGTATTTAGCCTGTTTCGGAAAAAGGTTTTCTTTCCAGAAAGTGCGCAGCACCTCGTAGAAACTTCGGTCGTCCCCGCTCCAGCGCATCAAGCTTTCCTGATATGCCCTTGTTTCAAAAAGAGGTGCGATTGTCGGTTGGTTGAAAGTATAGGTCCCTTTGAGCGTTTCGGCGTCGCCCCAGGCCTCAAACGAATGATGGTCGGGGCACACGAAGTCCGCCAAAGAACCTGTTTCGTTCAAACTGGAATCAAAAGAGACTTTGAGCGGCACTTTCTTGAGTCCTGCCGCAAACTCCTCGCTTGAATAGCAATCGTAAACCGGGTTCACATTGAGCATGAAGAGCGCTGTAACTTCACCCGCGTTCATTTCGCGAATCAACTCGGCGAATTCACGGTCGTTGCCTTGCGCCTGCAAAGTCGGATTATCAATCCCAATCGTATTCCCGTAGTTGCCCAGGATGTCGTTAATGGAGTTGACGACCTGCTGCGTGTCGGTGTCGTTCGAACCGCAGATGACGAGCGATGATCCTCTGTGACTCAGCAGTTCCCCGGCCACGCTCGCAATCTGTTTTTTCATCGCCGGGGAAAGAGACCGGGTTTGAATTGCACCGGGATCGACGGAGAAGGACTTGCCTCCCTTTTCAGCAAGTATTCCAAAAAGGTACAGGATCGATTCGATTTGTTCGGCAGCCGAAGTTTTGATCCGTTTGTCCGCGTTTGCGCCGGTCAATGACATCCGCGATTCAAATTGGATATGCTTTAGCATCTCCTTTTGACCGCCTTTTAGATCCCTCGCGCGCGAGTATTCGCGTGTGAATTGAACAGGAGAAATCCATGTGCCGAGGAAGTCCGCGTCGAAACTAACCACGATTTGGGCTTTGTCAAAATGAAACATGGGGGTTGCATCGACTCCATGAGTCAATTTGTGAGCTGTCCTTACGGCAGATGTTGACACGGGTTCGTATACGATGTGTTTCGCATCCTCATTACCGCTGATAAACATTTCGATCACTGATCGCGATGTCGGACTGATGACGGAATTCGACAGGAAGCGAATCTTGCCGCCAGTTCTGGCAGGCGTCAATCTCTGAGTCACTTGTTCGTCGACCTCTTTCCAGGTAGCTTCTTTGCCGCCAATCAGTGGCTTACGCAGCCTCTCCGGATCAAAAAGACCGAACACCAGGGAGTGCGCGACCGGACACAAACCGCCTTTCGAGACCGGATGTTCCGGGTTACCTTCGAGTTTGATAGGACGCCCGTCGCGAACCTTGACGAGTGTTCCGCATCCAGCGCTGCAGCCGGCACATGTCGAGGCATACCAACTTGAAACACCCGGGGTCTGTTCGGGTGCCTGTCTCAATTGCGGGATTATTTTCTGTTCCGGGACGCGGCAGCTCATTAGACCAATCGCGGCGGAAGTATAGCCAAGTGCGGTCAAAAACGCGCGGCGCGAAATCCCGACAATCGGACTCTTGTACGGCACGGGTTTACCATGCTCGTCAGTTTCCAAAAACTTTCTCCAGAGTCTTTCCTCTGTCATAGGACCATCCTCTTAATGGTGGCAAACCGAACAATCCGTCGATGCCATAAGTTTTTTCTCAGATTTCTCAGCCGAGATCTGCGGGCGGCCGTCGGCGCCTAAAATTACTTCCCGGTGTGTTCGGTGACAACTGACACAGGACCCCATCGAAAACGAACTGAACTGAGAAATTTTTTCCATAGTTTCCACTGGTCCGTGGCATGTGTTGCAACTCAGTCCGGCGACCACATGGCGGCTGTGATTAAAAACTACGTGATCTGGCACATCGTTCACTTTTACCCACTGGATCGGCTCATTTTTTTCGAGCGCGGCTGCGACTTTAAGGATCTCTGGTGAATCCGGTTTGATCTTCGTATGGCAATTCATACAGGTTTCCGCCGTCGGAATCCCCGCCACACGCGATTTGTCGGCCGCTGAATGACAGTAAAGGCAGTTGATCTTGTTGTCGCCGGCATGCACCTTATGGGAAAAATTTATCGGTTGTATCGGTTGGTATCCGGACTGATCCCCATACTGTCGAAACGTGCCGTTCTGCCAGATAGCGATCGCGCCGGTTATGGTTACCAGGATCGAAATGATTTTTATTGTTCGTAAACTCATAATCGTCTCTAATGGATCCAGCAGTAAACCGCCGTGCTATTTCGCCATCTCTGATTTACCCCGGGTATATTGAGCCCGCATTTTTCTTCTGTCCCAATTCCACTGGACAACCTGGTAAGGGCGCCAAAGGTACGTAAGCGGAATCGAAAACATATGTACCAGCCTG
>JAOTWT010000146.1 GCA_029862725.1 Acidobacteriota bacterium
TCGCTTCTTTGGCTTTGCGAACCATCGTATCGACTGTATCGATCCCGATTGTAAAGGATGTATTCGGAACCGGGTGACTTATCGCCAATTCGTTATACATTGCCCGGACCGGGATTTCCGCCTCCTTTCCGAATAAATCGTGAAGCGCAATATCGAGGGCGGTTTTCGCGCCCGCATTTCCCGGGGCGATCGCGCCAAGACGGGCCAGTGCCTCGTCGAGGGAATCGAATCCGAGTAAGTCCTCGATTTCCGGGTGTTCGTAGAATTGGGTGAAACTCTTCTGGTTTTCCGGATAATATGGCGGCATGAAGACCTCGCCGTATCCGGTTACGCCGCCGCGCTCGAGTGCGACGAGCATGCCATCAGTCGAGGTTCTCGTACCATGAGCGGTTCCAAACGGTTCTTTTAGGATCAAAGAATATGGTCTGTATTTGAATTGCATGCCTGGTTCAGGTTAGTGGTAATAGTAACACCTGAGACTGTGACGATAGCGCAATGCGCGACTAGATTTGACACCGCTGACCTGGGCGTTGGCAGGCGGGGACGCCCGCGCTTGAGTTGCCGGGCGTTGGGAGTTGACTGCGATGCTGTGCTTTGCCATGCTCCAAAAGCTGTCAGCTCAAGGCCTCCAGGATCCTGACCATCGCCAAGGTATCCTGTTTGCAATACTCCCGGAGCTGCACCATGCGTCGTTCTTTTTCTTCGGAACCTACATAGACATCCATGTACCAAAGCGCTGACGCAATTGCGCCGCCCGACACATCGAGGGAATCATAGCTCATCCCGGGAACCAATACGGGAAGGACATTCTTGATCGACCAACCCTTGATCCCCGGATCATTGTAAAGTCCTTTGGCGAATGGTTCGGCGAGATCGAACATACGTTCGTTCACGGATTCAAGAAATTCCCGATGGTCGGGATAAAGCCGCGCGAGAAGCCGGTTCTGGGTTTGTTCAAACGATTTGTTCCACGAGATGACGGTGCCCGCGTCGCCGACCGATTTTCGCAGTTCCTCAACGAGTTCCCGCTGCGGTTCACCCGAACCATCTGAGAGATACTCATGATGCGTTAGCCCGGCATCCGCATCTTCAAGCACATGTACCGAGAATTGAAAGGTGATCTGCTCGTAGGAACGCATACCCTCAAATTGCGGAATCGCGGGGTTTACAGTTTCATAGTCGAGAAAATAAAGAGGGTATTCGAGACGCGCGAGCATTTCGCGGATCTCGTCATACCTGATCTCTACCGGCGGTGGATTCTTGATCTTATCGACAAAGTCCCACATGTTGGCGGTAAGTTCTTCGGTTCCATCAAGGTCGGTAACGGCCAGAACTCCGGTCGCAACGAGATTTTCAAACCGTTCTCCGCGGAGCCCCGGGATGTCGTAAATCGTTACAGCGGGAAGGTCCGGTTGGGTGTAACGAAAATAGGGGCACTTGAGTTTACGCACGCACAGGTCCTCGTAGCCGTCTCCCGGATCAGCAGCGATAAGTTCGATCGCGGCGGCAGCGAGTTTCCCGACCTCGGCCTGGATCGAATTTATTTCTTCGGTCACGTCTTCAATATGAATCGCGGCTCTGGGGTCAAGTTCGGCCCCTCGCTCGTAATCGCCATTGATGGTCACAAGATGCGCTTCTGTTACATCCAGCCCGGCGAGACGCGCAACATGGACCTG
This sequence comes from Acidobacteriota bacterium, assembly GCA_029862725.1. GTDB lineage: Bacteria > Acidobacteriota > Blastocatellia > Pyrinomonadales > Pyrinomonadaceae > Aridibacter. Next base: position 1,677 of record JAOTWT010000146.1, read on the forward strand.
GAAGCCAAGGTCGAGCAGATTTAGTTTGCGTTTTTCCTGCTTTGCTTTGGCGGTTTCGGTGCTGGGAATGTGTTTCGAAGATTTGACCTCGTAAACCGCGCAAGTGCCGTCTTCCCTGGTTCGAAAAATATCGAATCGCGCGAGTAGGTTCTTATGAGTCACCGTGTGTTGGCGCAACAGATGTTCCGGGTCAATACTCTGTTTCAGTACGGAACGCGCGATCCGTTCAACTTCATAACCCTGGCGAATGAGATATTGGGCGTGCGCATCGATCGGTTCGGGTATCGCCTCCGGGTGATGGTGGCGCAGCCAGAACTCGCGGCGGCATTCGAGAAACTGTTTGAAGTGAGTCTTTGTGAGCTGAAACGCAGAAGTCGGTTCCGGTGACATTCTTTTTCTCCTCCGCAGGAATGATACCGGAAACAGGGTCACGCCTAAAGGCGTTACTGCTTACCGGTCACCAGTCACCGCAGCCACCTGCCTAATTCGCGTTAATGATACCCAGCAGTTTTTCCGCGTTAGAGGATTTTAGATTTATGAGAATATCGTACTGCCCACGGGCCAGATCTTTCTTGCCCAAATAAACATAAGCAAGTCCCTTCCCGTATTGTGCGTATTCGTTGCTCGCATCCAGGACGACCGCTTTCTGATATTCGGCGAGTGCCTCGTCGTTTCGCTTCAGGTTCAAATAGGTGTCACCGAGATAGACCAGAGCGGTTACCCATTTTGGACTGTTGCTAACCGCCTGCCTGTAGTACGGCAACGCTGCCTGGTACTGCTTCGAGTTGTAATAAATGTTTCCAAGCCGCAGGTATGTCAACGAGTGCGTCTTATCGAAGCTGACCGCCATCTTGTAGTAGTCGACGGCTTCCGTGTCCTTGCCTTGAAGCGAATAGACATAACCGAGATCCGAGTAGGCCATTACATTTTCAGATTCCAGTTTTATGAGTTTGAGCAAAACGGCTTCGGCCTTCGGATACATTTTCAGGTTCCTGTAAGCCAACCCAAGGTTTCTATAAGGCCGCGTATACGACGGGTCAAGCCTGATCGCATTTTCGTAGGACTCGGCAGCTTTTATATAGAGCTTCTGATTGAAATAGGAAACACCTATCTCGTAGTGGAGCCATGCCGAATCCGGTTTCAACTTCAAGGCGTTCCGGTACGAAAGAATGGCGTCATCGTATTTCTTCAAGTAATCCAGGGCGTTTCCAAGAAAGACCATCGCATTGAAGTAATCGGGCTTAAGATCCACGGCCTTCTGTAATGCATTTGCAGCGAGTTGATACTGATCGAGTTCGTAATGCGATAATCCGAGATAATAAAAAGATTCGGGGATATTGGAGTTCGCGGCGTTGATTGTTTTAAAAGTCTCTACCGCCTTTGTGTAGTTCTTGGAATCGAATTCGCTTTTCCCTTGTTTGAAAAGCGCAACGAGGTCCTGCGAGAACACGGTCGAGCTAACAACAGCCAAAACTACCAATACAAATACGCTTCTTAAATGTCTCATTTCAAATACTCCCGGCTCAAATAAGAACCAACTACGAAAATGCCGGTTGGGGAACAACGCGTTTTGGCGACCCGCCTTCAAAAACGCCGATTCTCGACGCATAGACAAATCTGCGGATGAGATCGCCAAAACCGTGCTAACGATTTTATCACAATAGTTGATTTGAAAGTTCTCGGGTCAACAATTCAAAAAGAGCGACTTGGACTGTCGCACTCGGGAAGCGAGGTACATCACAAAAAGGGAAAGACGGAGGTCCGTCTTCCCTCAATGTGTTCTGCGGCGCCTGCGGCGATCTGCCGCCGAACCAATCTAAAAAAAAGGAAGAGAGCCAAAAGGCTCTTTCCCATCTCTTTTTCCCTACAGCTCTACGCTATTTTTCCCAACCTTAATTCTTCCGCTGACGGTGCTCATTTTGACATCCACCGATCCGTCGCCGAACGTCCCCTTCATACTGCTTCCAACGTATTTTCCCTCATCGACCTCGAGACCGAAATCGTTCGTTATCTTACCGCTGACCGTACTTGCCCTTACCGAAGCACCGGCATACGACGGGAGCATAAGCACAACGCTTCCGCTTACAGAACTTAGCCGGATTCGACTGCCGGCCTCGACATTGGAGAAATCTGCTTCGACGGTTCCGCTCACTGATGATAGTTTTGCCGTGCCGCCCAAATTCGAAGCCCTCACATCGCCGCTGACCGAACTGACATTCGACTCATTCCCGGCGCCGTCGACCGAAATGTTGCCGCTGACACTCGAGATCTTTTCGAGGACAGCCGTCCGCGGAACGGTCAGCTCGTATTCCACACTCATTCGCCCAGAATTGCGCCAATAACCATCGTTATCGTCTTTGTCGTGGTTTCTGTATTTGACCTTAACCGAAAAAGCGCCCGGTGTGGACTCGATCTTCAGTTCCATATCTTTTAAGCGCTCGCGGTCCTCGGCCATTTTCGTAGCTACAAGCCGAACCTGTGGACTGTCCCATGTCGAAACCTTTATATCTCCGCTGATATTTGAGGCTTTTACCGTGCCATCGAGGTTTAGGCTATAGACCTGTTCAAAGCGCTCGGTTTCATCTACCGGGACGTTTGCCTTGCCCGCGCGTTCAACAGGCCTTTCTCCTGTCGCAACACCAACGCTAGCGGATTCACTCATTCCTGATGTCGCCGAAACCGAAAATAAAATTGCAATAATTATAGATATAAGCCAGTACATAATCGCTCTCCTTTCTTCCTTTTTCTATTTTGAGAACACCGGCAAAAGAGGGAATGTGACAATTATTAGCAGACAGGAGACAGGAGACAGGATCAAAAGTTCAAAGTTCACAGTTCAAAGTTTGGAGTTCCAAGTTCAAAGTTTGGAGTTCACAGTTCAAAGTTTGGAGTTCCAAGTTCAAAGTTCGGAGTTCCAAGTTCACAGTTCAAAGTTCACAGTTCAAAGTTCACAGTTCAAAGTTCAAAGTTTGGGGTTCACAGTGCAAAGTTCACAGTTCAAAGTTCAAAGTTTGGGGTTTCAAGTTCAAAGTTTATGATATCGAGTCCCCACTCCTGAATCCTGAATCCTGAATCCTGAATCCTTATTCATGTATGGAGTACTTCATTGACCGCTTCGAGAACCTCCTCGACGCCAAGATCCTCGAGCGCCACATTTCCGACGGTCTTTGCGTTGGGGCCGACGGGCAGATAACGGAAGTGGCCGCCGTAACCGGCGAGCAATAATGTTGGCGCGCCGACCGCCGCGGCGAGGTGGATCGGACCGGTGTCATTACTCAAAAAAAGCTCCAGATGCGTACAGGCCGCCGCGAGTTTCTTGAGATCGAATCCTTTGTAAACAACCGTACCCGCCGGAAAAAGCCTCGCCGTATCGCGTTCCATCTGGCGCTCTTCGGGACCCAAAAAAACCAGAACCCGGATGTCCTCGTCGGCGGATAGCGATTCGGCCACCCGCGCAAAGTTTTCGAGTTTCCATTTACGGCTTGGATTTCCGGCGCCCGGGTTCATACCGATCAAACGCTTTCCGGCGAGCCCATCCGACTCGAATATTCCCAGCACCGAATTCACATCCTCAGGGTCGGGTATTATCCTCGGAATTCGCGACGCTGCCTCGATGCGGAGCGGGCCGAGGATCGACAAATAATCTTCCGTCTTATGAATGCTGCGGTTCTGGACAACCGGTTTCGGTTTAAAATTCGAGAGAAAATCAAGCGAACGATTTCCGCGGTTTGCGTACAAACGGGATTTCGCCCCCGACAAAAAGCCAAGGATGTTGGTTTCGTAAAGACTGTGGATGTCAATTGCGAGATCGAAACCTCCTCGTCTGACGCGCCTGATTATTCTGTAGATCTCGCGGAGCGCCCAGAGTCTGTTGCCGTCCCTGATGGCGTATCTGTCGACGGCGATTATCTCGTCGGCCAGACCCGACATCTCGACGACGGTCTTTGAAGTCTTGCCGCACGCTATAGTGATTTTCGAATGCGCGAATTCGTCCTTGATCGCCTGTAGTGCGGGAAGGCTCAGGATTACGTCTCCAACCTGTCCAAAATGGATGATAAGAATATTTTGTGGCGTGATACTCATCAGCAAGAAACGGTTTCCAAACCGATTTGAAATTGTCGTGGATAGACCGGCAATTGTACAGTTCGCTGATGCAAGGGATTAAGAGCTGAAGCGAGAGTCGTCCAATGGATACAACAAAGCGGGCCTCAAAGCCCGCTGCATGCTACTAAAATTGTTCTAAAGGCGGGCCGCACCCGCCACTATTATCCTATCTCGATGCCCGCCGCCGCGATGGCTTTGAAGAACGGCCCCGCGCCTGATTCTGCTGGTTCTTCGGTTTTCCCGATTTCGAGAACATCTTGCTGATATCCGATGAAGCGATCGTCTGGTTGAATTCCGGGAGCTCGATTCGCTCGATTTTCTGTTGGGTGAGGCGTTCGATCTGCTTTATCGCCAATTCCTCAACCGGCGTCACGAACGTCATCGCCTGCCCGAGTTTACCCGCGCGGCCCGTACGCCCTACCCGATGGACATAGTCTTCGGGAGGTTCCGGTACGTCGTAGTTTATGACGTGTGTCACAGAATCGACATCGATTCCTCTTGAAGCTATATCGGTCGCGACCAGAACACGGATCTTACCGTCGCGGAAATCCTGCAATGCGCGCTCTCGGTTTGACTGCGTGCGGTCCGAGTGAATCTCGCTTGTCTTTATCTCACGAGCCGTAAGAATATGTGCGAGACGTTCGGCAGCCCTCTTGGTCCGCGTGAAAACAAGGACTTTTTCGAAATCATTGGTTTCAAGCAAATGCAAAAGAAGCGCTGTTTTTGAAGGCGTTGCTACCTTGTACGCGACCTGCTCAACGGTTCGGGCGGTCCTGTTTTGACGGCTCACCTCAACGACTTCCGGGTTTTGCATGACTGTGTACGCAAGGCTTTTCACCGAATCTGACATCGTTGCCGAAAAAAGCAAAGACTGGCGTTTGTTCGGGACTTTCGCCAGAATCTTACGAATTTGCGGTAGAAAGCCCATATCCAGCATTCGATCCGCTTCATCCAAAACGAGAGTTTCTACAGTTGAAAGATCCAGGTTTCCGCGTTCTATATGGTCGTTTATTCTGCCGGGGGTTCCGATCACAACCCTTACGCCGCGTCTTAACGCATTGACCTGTTTCTTCATGTTTGCTCCGCCGATGAGGTTAACGCAAAGCAGTTTTTCAGTCGAAAGCTCAATATATGCTTCCGCTATTTGCGACGCCAATTCGCGCGTCGGGGCGACAATCAATACCCTTACTCCGGGTTTTTTCTCCGCCAGAAGTTTCTGTATCGTCGGCAGCAAAAACGCCGCCGTTTTTCCGGTGCCTGTTTCCGCACATCCAATAAGGTCTTCGCCTTCAAGAATGATCGGGATTGCCTTTTTTTGTATCGGCGTCGGCTCGGTAAAGTTCAGGGATCTACACTTCTCAGCGAGAATGTCGTTTAATCCCAATTCTAAAAATTTCATTTATTTCCTTAGTA